>JASBSE010000338.1 GCA_030149115.1 Winogradskyella sp.
AAAATGTTTTCATCATTATCAAAAACGGTAAGCATTATAATCTTAATCTGTGGATACTTTTGTTTTACCTGTTCAGTGGCCTCAATACCATTCATCACAGGCATTTCAATATCCATTAAAATCAAATCAATACTATTATTCTCTTCTAATTTTTCAAGAACGTCTTTGCCATTCATAGCGGTAAATCTCACTTCTAAATCTTCAAAAAAAGAAAGCTTCTCTTCTACTGTTTTTATAAGAAAAGTATTATCATCTACTATAGCTACTCTTGTTATCATGTGCTTCTTAATTAGATTTTAAATATCCCCAATATAATTATTAAAAACTATACGTATTTTATCGTATTTATATCTTAATCTCTATAACTGTACCTTTATCAATCTCTGACTGAATTGTTAGTTGGCCTTTTATATCATCTGCACGTTTCTTCATATTATTAAGTCCATTACCACGATTTATGGTATTTTCATCAAATCCTTTCCCTTCATCTTTTATGCTAATCATCATTATATCATCTTGCTTAGAAATATCAACATTTATTATAGATGCTTCTGCATATTTTACAGCGTTATTTATAGCTTCTTGTATTATTCTGTAAATGTTCATACCCTTAACAGATGAAAAAGCCAAATCACTATCTAAAGACGAATCAACCTGAAAATTAAACTTTATGTTTTGGGCAGCGAGATTTGCTTGATCTATGAAATTTGAAATACGTATTTGCAAATCTTCAAACGTGATTTCATCCTTATTCATGGCCCAAATCGTATCTCTTAACTCATGAATAGTTGTTGATGTAAACTCGCTGATTCCTTTAATTTTATTTCCTAATTTTTCTGGTATCTTAAAACCATACTTTAAGTTGTCTAATGACGAAATAATAAAAGTAAGTTGCGCACCTATATTATCATGTAGATCTCTACTTATTCTAAGGCGCTGTTCTTGTAATTTACTTTGAGTTTCAATCTTTAGTAACGCATCTTTTAATTGATTTTCTTTTTTGAGTTGTCGGTTTTTAAGTTTTTGCTGATTGTAAAACAAATACCCTAAAAGCCCTAAGACTACTGCAAGTGCACCCAAACCTAAGATGTAAATATTCTTTTTACTTAGGTCTAATTCTTTTTCTGCAAGGTCTGCTCGCTGAGATAGAATTTCTTTTTCTTTTTTTTCAGTATCAAACTTTACTCTTAATGTGGCCAATTCTTCTAAAACTTCTTGCCCTTCTAGACTATCTTTTAGTTTCAAATGCTGCTCTAAGTAGTGTAATGCAGAATCTGTTTTATGAGTTTTTTTATATATATCTGATAATTGATAGTAATTATATGAAAGTAACCGTCCGTATTTTTTCTTAGAGGCATAATACATTGAGTTCTTAAAATTATCTAAAGCTTTACTAAGCTTATTTTGTTGTTTTAAAACCTCTGCTATCTGAACATAACTTTCACCTAAACCGATGGAGTCATTAATTTTTTTTCTGAGATCTAATGCTTTTGTAAAATAAACAAGAGCTTCGTTTAGATTTCCTTCTTCTACGTAAGTATTTGCTAAGTTAGCATAGCTATATGGTATTCCTAAACTATCTTTTAATGCTTCTTTAATAACCAATCCCTTTTTAACATAATACTTAGCACTATCGTATTTCTTTTCCATTAGCTTTAAAATACTATAGTTATTGTAGATATCCTGAACCTTAGATTTAATACTATCTGTTTTAGCTAACTGAATTGCTTTTTGCATTAAAGAATTAGCCATACT
Organism: Winogradskyella sp.; assembly: GCA_030149115.1. GTDB lineage: Bacteria > Bacteroidota > Bacteroidia > Flavobacteriales > Flavobacteriaceae > Winogradskyella. The sequence continues at coordinate 1,756 of JASBSE010000338.1, forward strand.
TAAGTCTCTTCGACGCGAAGAATAACCTAGTTCTCCATAAGCCTTTGCCGCTAAAGCATTTTCTCCAATAGTTTCATATATTTTTATAGCTTCTAGTTGACTTTCGAAATTGGCTTTGTAATTCCCTATATAATAATAGTTAACACCTAAATTTAGATAAGCATCAGCAGCCCCTTTCTGATAACCAATTGCCTTGGCACTTAGTATTGTAACTTCTAACAAACGTTTTAAAGAATCTTGACTAATACTTACGCCTTGTACTTTAATAGCATTAATACTGTCTATTTTTTCTCTAGAAAAACTTACAAAATCAGTATTGTCTAATAGTACATAACTGGTATCTTTTTTAACTTCTAAAAGAAGACTATCAACTAGTTTGGTATTTGATTGGGAGTAGCTAAAAAGTGTAAAACTTAAAAAGATGAGTAGATAAAATCTCATATGGTCTAAAAAAAAATTAATATGGTCTTAAGATATGAATTTCAAAAAAACCTTGTCTATACAGTAATTTTTATCTCTGTCCCTGATTCTTTTCTTGAATTAATTTGAATTTCTCCACCAATATTTTCAATACGCTTTTCCATATTGGTAAGACCATTTCCTCTTTTAACAGAGGCTAGATTGAAACCCTTTCCATTATCAGAAATTTTAAATACCAAGTTTGCAACTTCTTTAGATACTTCTACTTTAATCCACGATGCCTCTGCATATTTTAGACTATTGTGTATTGCTTCTTGTATCACACGATGAATATTCATACCCTCAACTGAAGTGAAGGTTTTACTTGTATCTACACTATTGTCTACAGTAAATGAAAATTTAATGTTAGAATCGTACAAGTGCGCTTTATCTATATAATTTGAAATTCTGGTCTGCAAGTCTTCAAAAGTAATTTCACTTTTATTCATTGCCCAGATGGTGTCTCTTAATTCATAAATAGTACCAGAAGTAAAATCGCTAATAGTTTCTAGTTTATGGTTTAGCTTTTTGTCTTTAATATCAAAGCCATACTTTAAATTATCAATAGATGAAATAATGAAGGTTAATTGTGCGCCAATATTATCATGCAAATCTCTACTAATTCTTAAACGTTGTTCTTGCAACTTGTTTTGCGTTTCTATTTTAATTAAGGCATCCTTAAGATCGTTTTCTTTTTTTAATTGATTATTTTTTAGCTTTTGTTGGTTGTAAAATAGAAAACCTATTAAGCCCAATATTAAGGTTAAAAAGGCTAATCCATATAGTTGATAGTTTCGTCTCTGTATTACCAAATCTTGTTCGGCAATTTCAGCACGTTGTATTAGAATTTCTTTTTCTTTTTTCTCTGTTTCATACTTCACCTCTAAATCCGCTATCTTTTGGGCATTTTTTTCAGAGAAAATAGAGTCTTTTAACTTTATGTAAGTTTGTTTTTGTTTTCTGGCTTGTTCATAGTTTCCGAGCATATAATTACTCTCTGCTACTGTTAAATATAAATCTGCAGAAACCAATTCTATTTCTGGATATTTTTTAACCAAACTAAACCCCTCATCTGCATAATGCTTGGCTATTTTGGGTAAATTCTTCTCATTATAAAGTGTTGCTATATTGTTGTATGTAGAGAGCATTCCACGCTCGTCACCATTGTAATTTTCTTTCTTTTTTAATGCTTCTAAATACGTCTCTAATGCTAATTCTTTATTGCCCTTGTCATAGTACGCATTTGCCAAATTATCTAGGATTTTATAATACTCTATTCTGTTATCTAGTTTTTTGGCTATGGTTAGTCCCTTCTTATATGATATGATAGCTTCATCTATCCTACCTAAATCTTTCAAGTTTATACCAATATTATTATGCGATGCTATTTGCTCATTCTCAAGGTTATACTTTTCTCTGACCTTTAATGCTTTTTTATGATATTCAAGAGCTTTGCCGTTAAGATTCATTTCTTGGTATATGAGTCCAATATTATTCAATGACGTAGACGTGGATTTTTCACTTTTTTGAGCTTCATCCATTTTTAAAGATTGAAAAAAGTAGTCTAATGCTTCATTATAATTTCCTCGATTCCAATTAAACATTCCAAGATTATTAATACACATGGATTCAATGTTCTTAAACCCAAAATCTCTACTCATCTTTAATGCTTTTTCAAAATAATATGCTGCGGAATCTGATTTTCCGGTTATGTCCATGTATATCCCATGAGTATTTACTAACTCTGTTAATCCAAAATTAAAATTGGCAGTCTTAGCCGATTTTTTTCCTTCTTCAAGTACCATAAGAGCTTTGTCAGTGTCATTAAAAATGTAGCCAAAGGCAATCTTATTGTACATCCTTATTTTTACGGAATCATTCTCTGTACTTTGCGCAACAGTAAGTAAACTATCTAAATTTTGGGAATAAACAGATATACTTAGAAAAACACTCAAAGAAATGAGTAGGTTTTTCTTCATATTATTTAAAGAAAAAAGCATCAGAGATATGCTACTTGCTGTAAATAGTATAACTGATGCTTTCTTGAGAAAATTGATTAATAGCATTTCTAATATAAAAATTTTTACCTGTAAGCTAAGTTTTATTCGATTAAGGTACAATTTAAGAAGATTAAGCGTAACTACGATTGGTTACGCTTAATCAAAAACAAATCTCAACAATGAAATTTATTTTTTAAGATCATAAGCATATATGGTCTTGTCGTTTGGTTTGTAATATAAATAACCTCCAAACTCATCTACTTTATATGCTGGTTTCTTGTCCTTAAGTACAATTTCTTTTTCTACTGCACCTGTGTCTTTATTTAGTTTTACCAAACCAACACCATCATCTAACTTGGTTAATATAAATTGTGCATCTTGTGTAGCAGCAGTAGCTTTAAAACGTTTAGCCATTTCGTTAAACGATGCTGTACCAATTGCTGAAAACATATCTGCAGTACGCTGCATCTCTGCACCATAACTATTATACTGACCCAAATAATTTTTATTAGCACCTGCTTTAAAAGAGGCATCTGCTGCAATAGCAGTGGAAGTAACAGCTACAGCACCAGCCAATATAGCACCAAAAGCACTTTTTCCTGGAGCTCTGTAATATTCATGCCACTTCGTTTTTCCATCCCAATCTAAGACCATCATGTTTTGATCAGAAGTTAGTAATACTCCTCCTTCCCTCACTTCAATTCGTGTTGGGTCTTCTTTACCATCAAAATTAGCTTCAGCTAATAATTCTGAAGTTCCTGATTCCGCATCAATGCTAAATAATTTTTCATCTGCAGCAATTAGATATCTATTATTCTTTTCATCAAAATCTGAACTTACAGTATTTGCTCTTTTAAATTTTAAAGGTTTTGACCAAACTTGTTCTCCAGTTTCCAAATTAACAATGTTAGCATCTTCCGAAGTAATGTAAATTAACCCTTGTGGTGTCTGTGCCATGGTTAAAATATTCTCACCCGTCTTTAGTGGTTTTTTAAATAAGGTTTGTCCATCATAGGAAATCTTATTGATACCACCCTCTTGTATTCCAAAGAGAATACCATCCTCCATTATGTAGAAGTGCTGAACATATCCTTTTGTTTTTGGGGCCTTTTCCCACAAATCATCTCCTGTTGAAGCACTTAAAAGAGTTATTTTAGATTCAGCTTTTGCTGCTGCTAATTTTGCTAATCCCTTTTTACCAGAGTCTGCCACATCACTTACTACAGCTAAGCCTTGAGGAAGGATTTCAAAATTTGAAACTCCTCCTTTTACCTTTTTTTCATCTGGCCATAACGGTTGTCCGTTTGCTCCAATTTTATAGATTTTTGTATTTTTTTGATTGGTTGTAGCTGCAAAAGCATAAATATCCTTCTCATCTTCACTTGCAACCATCCATCCGATGTTTTTAATTTCATTTTCCCAAATCACATCACCAGAATCCATATTTACCTTCAGCAATCCTTTGGTTGTTGGAATAATAACACCATCTGATAATACTAAAGGAATTCCCATGGCTTGTCTAGAGCCTTTAAAAGTGTAAAAACTAACCTGTTCCCCAGTTCCTAAGTCATAAATTGCCACAGCCTGAGCGTACTTCTCTTTTGCTCTTCGTTGCCCACTAACTATCAATTTATTTGCTGGCATTAAGACTTCAGACATCCCTATAGCTTTCCAACCATTTTTTTCAGTACTGAATAACAATTCTCCAGACATATAATCAATGACAGCGCTTTTAGTTTGTAAACCGCCAAATCCTGTTTGCCCAACAACCACATACGGTGATAATGGCACAAATTTCAGTTCCTCTGGTTTAACTTTCCCATAATCCGTAAAATTAAACAATACTCCATCCTGACCTGGCTTTATACCTACCAAGCCATCATTAGTTGCCACAACCACAGTTCCCCCTTGGGTAATAGTCATATCATTAATTTTAGCTCCTAAATCATAGCTAAAATCTGGTGTTTCTTGAGCAAACAATGATGTTGCACTCATTAAGAGCGCAAACATCATTACTTTATTGATTGAAGTTAATAGCGTTTTCATAGTCAATCAATTATTGTACTTGCTTATTTAAGTTAAATGACCCTTCTGTAATTGTTTTTACAGACTGATCACCATTCAAATTTTTGCAAGTAAATTCAAATGTTCCTATCAATTTATCATCTGTTTCTTCTGAAATACTTAAAGAACCTACCATAGAGTTGTCATATGGTGCTTGCCAAATTTCTGTAGTTGAATTTTGAGGGTTATTAAGATCTACGTCTGTTTCTGTGTAAGAAGCAACATTTACATTGTTAATATTAGAGCCATCCAAATCGTATGTTCCTACTCCACTGTAACCCCAAACTGTAAACGAAAACGCATTTCCATCACTATTAGAAGCTATAATAATTAGATTTTGCCCATTGTTTGCAATTGTTGCAGAAGAAGATATCTCCCAAGATTCGTAACTAGTACCATCTACTTTTGCAACTAAAGTTCCTGATGGAGCGTTACCACCACCACCTCCATCATCATCACCGCTACATGATGTGAATGTTGCTAGTGATAAGGTCATTACTAATAACATAAAGTTTTTTAAAGTTCTCATTGTTGATTTAATTTATTGGTTAATACAGAAGCAAATCTCAACAATAAGAGGATTGTAAACCATACGATGAATTACGTATATTTTTTCAAAACATTGATTTTCAAATATTTAATTATTAAAAATAAGACGATACAACCTAACATTTTAGGATATTCATGTAACAAAACTCAGAAATCTGCTACCTATAATTAACCAAAAATGTTAGTCATGTTTTATCAGTTCTCATATTGGTTATTAAGAATGAAGCTTTCTCAACCTTCTGAGAAAGCTATTAACTATTGGATTGATACAAACTCTGTTAATAAGCTAGAATATGCGCTAAGCCATGGTAACTATAAAACAAGACAGCTTGCTGCTGAAGCATTAGGTTTAGTAGGTCGACCATCTTCTATTCCTGTATTATTAATTGCTATTGATGATAAAATTAAAAACGTGTCCATCGCAGCACTAAATACATTAGAGCATTTACAAGACAGTGATGAATTGATTAAATCAATTATAAAAAAGAGATTTAATTGGGTTAAAGAGATTCGTGATAAAGAAGAAAAACAAAAGAATAAAAGAGCTAAAAAGCATAACATTTACCGTTGGGAACGTGCAAGCAAAAAGTCTTTTGAAATAGTAAAAGAAAGATTGAAACGACCTATTCGGTAATATCAGTCGAATTTAACTTGAGGAAGTTCTTTCTGAATCTGCGCTATCTCTTCTTGAAGATTGGCAAGAAATTTTTGATGTGCTTCAGAATTTGGATTAAATGGACGATGCGCTTTTTTAGTTTGAATACTAGCTATCTTTTTTGATGTTTCTACAGCATCTTCCGCTAGCCAAACGGTTTTAAACGTTTCCCAAATGTAGTCTATGGCCAAATCATTTGGATGTATCATATCTTGATTGTAAAACCTGTAATCTCTCAATTCGTCCATCATAATTTCATAAGATGGAAAGTAAAACAGTTCCTTTCTTGGTTCTACAACCTGATGAATTGCTGACAATAAATGGGCTTTACTTCTATTGTTTTCTACAAAACCATCTTTGAGATGTCTTACTGGAGATACCGTAAAAATAAAATTTACTTTAGGGTTTATACTTCGTGCTAAAGCAATTATAGATTCTAATGAAGCAACAACATCTTCAACAGACAATAACTCTTTTAGAAACTGTTTTTGAGGTATTTTATGGCAATTAGCAACAATTTTATCAGTTACAATATGTCTATAAACCCAAGCTGTACCGAGTGTAATTATTATATGCGATGCAGACTTAACCTGATGTAATGTTTCACTTATTTGCGCGTTTAAACGCTCAAGTAATTGTGATTTAGAAAGCGCATTTAATTTTGAATGTGCGTCAAAACAACTATAAATTTCATTCTGATGTACAAGCTCTTCTTCATTGTAGAAATCTTCATTTATACTTCTAGTGATTAGATTTTCTATAGCTACAGGATGAAATAAAATACCGAATGGATTTACCTCTGATTGAAACTTATGATACGCAAACTTACCACCAATATTCTCTGAAAAACATGATCCCAGTAACATCAATTTAGACGAGTAATCTATTTGATGATGTGGTTGTTTTTGTAGTTTTATGTTGGTTTTCAGTTTCATAAAATCCGAGATCCTGAAACAAGTTCAGGATGACAACTAAAGATAATTCTTTGCGGCTTCCAAAGCCTCCTCAATACCTGCTGGATTTTTACCTCCTGCAGTTGCAAAGAAAGGCTGGCCTCCGCCTCCCCCTTGAATGTGCTTACCTAATTCTCTAACAATTTGACCTGCATTTAAGTCTTTTTCAGCAACCAGATTTTTAGAAATATAGCAAGACAATAATGCCTTACCGTTATTATCTGCACCAAATAAAGCAAAAAGATTATCAACCTCACCTCCTAGCTCAAAACACAAATCTTTAATTCCAGAAGCATCTAAATCTACTTTTTTAGCAATGAAATTTACACCATTAAGCTCAGTAATTTCGTTTTTAAGATCGCCTTTTAAGTTCTTAGCTTTATCCTTTAATAGTTGTTCTATCTGCTTTTTTAAACTCGCATTTTCGTCTTGTAAATTTTGAAGTGCTTTTACAGGCTCTTGTGCATTGTTTAATAAATCCTTCATTTCAAAATACGCTCTGTTATTTTCAAAATAAAAGTCTTTAACAGCATCATAAGTTATCGCTTCTATACGACGAATTCCGGCTGCAACTGCACCTTCAGATACAATTTTAAAATGCCAAATATCTCCTGTATTCTTCACATGCGTACCACCACAAAGTTCTATGGATTGTCCGAATCTTATAGTACGCACCGTATCTCCATATTTTTCACCAAATAAAGCCATAGCTCCATCAGAAATCGCCTTATCCATTGGTACATTTCTTTGCTCCTCTAATGCTAATTTTCCGTCGATACGTGCATTAACAAAGTTTTCTACGTCTCTTAATTCTTCAACTGTTAGTTTAGAAAAATGAGAGAAATCGAAACGTAAATATTTAGAGTGTACTGCAGACCCTTTTTGCTCAACATGTGTTCCTAACACTTCGCGTAATGCTTGGTGCAATAGGTGTGTTGCTGTGTGGTTACACTCGGTTCTAAAGCGTTGTTTTTGGTCTACAACAGCTTTAAACGTATCGTTAAGATTGTCAGGTAAATTTTTAGCAAAGTGAATAATGACGTTATTCTCTTTCTTAGTATCTACAATATAAACAGTATCACCATGATTATCTTGTAAATACCCTTTATCACCAACTTGTCCACCACCTTCGGCATAGAATGGAGTGAGATTAAACACCAACTGATACATGTCTCCTTCTTTTTTTGAAGTGACTTTTCTGTAGCGTGTAATTTTTACGTTTGCTTCAAGAGCGTCGTAACCGATAAATTCTTGCTCAGCATCATCAACTAAAATCGTCCAATCTTCAGTAGAAGTTTCACTTGCTTTACGCGAACGATTTTTTTGAATTTGAAGCTGTTCTTCAAATCCTTTTTCGTCTAATTTTAAATTCTTTTCAGATAGAATTAAAGCCGTTAAATCTATAGGAAAACCATAAGTATCGTACAATTCAAATGCCTTTTCGCCCGAAACAATATCTCCTTTTGTTTCCTCAACAATACCATTTAACAAAATAAGACCTTGCTCTAATGTTCTTAAGAAAGACGCTTCTTCTTCCTTAATTACGTTCTCAATTAATTGTTTTTGGGCTTTAATTTCAGGAAACGCAGTTCCCATTTTTTTGCTCAACACATCTACCAAACGGTAAATAAATGGTTCCTTTTTATCTAAAAATGTAAAGCCATATCGCACAGCTCTACGTAAAATTCGACGTATAACGTAACCTGCGCCTGTGTTACTTGGCAACTGACCATCTGCTATAGAAAACGCTACAGCTCTTACGTGGTCTGAAATAACTCTAATTGCTACATCTATTTTTTCATCTTTACCATAATCCTTGTTGGTAATGGTTTCAATCTCACGAATTATTGGTGTAAACACATCTGTATCGTAATTAGATTGCACACCTTGCAACACCATACATAAACGTTCAAAGCCCATTCCTGTATCGATATGCTTATTTGGCAATACCTCTAGAGATCCATTGGCTTTACGATTGTATTGCATAAATACCAAGTTCCAGATTTCTACAACCTGAGGATGATCCATGTTCACCAAAGACTTACCATCAACTTTTGCTTTTTCTTCGGCATTACGAATATCTACGTGGATTTCACTGCATGGTCCACAAGGCCCTTGGTCTCCCATTTCCCAAAAATTGTCCTTCTTATTTCCCATAAGAATTCGATCTTCAGAAATGTATTGTTTCCAAATATCATAAGCCTCTTGGTCCATTTTCAGGTTATCACCATCATCACTACCTTCAAAAACAGTAACATATAAAATATCTTTATCTATACCATAAACTTCGGTGAGTAACTCCCAAGCCCAAGCAATAGCTTCCTTTTTAAAGTAGTCTCCAAAACTCCAGTTACCAAGCATTTCAAAAAGCGTATGGTGATACGTATCGTAACCCACTTCTTCTAAGTCATTATGTTTTCCAGAAACTCTTAAACATTTTTGTGTATCTGTGATTCTGTTACTTTTTGGTTCACTATTACCAAGAAAAAACTCCTTAAAAGGTGCCATACCAGAATTAACAAACATTAAGGTAGGATCATTTTTTAAGACCATTGGTGCAGAAGGTACTACGAGATGTTCCTTACTTTCAAAGAATTTTAAAAACTTAGTACGAATATCTTGAGACGTCATATACAGAAATTATAGCTTGTTTAGTTTTAATTACCACATTTACAAAACAATTTATATCTTTGGTCGTTACGCTAATAAAAGACACCTGTTTTGTAGTCATATTAGGTGCAAAAATAGTATAAATTAGAACATGGCTAAGGTAAAATATTATTATGACGCTGAGACGCTTTCGTATCGTAAGATAAAGCGTAAAAAAGCAACAACATTTAAGTACGCTTTTGTCTTTTTACTTGCCGCAGCACTTTTTGCCTTATTGTTTAATTTTATTTCTAACCAATATATAGATTCACCTAAAGAGCGCCAGCAAGCTAGAGAATTACAAAATATGCAATTGCAATACGAATTATTGAACAAGCGTATGGACGATGCCATTGCTGCTTTAGAAAATGTTGAAGAACGTGATAATGCTATTTACAGGTTATATTTTGAAGCCAACCCAATTCCCGAAGAGCAACGACGTGCTGGTTTTGGTGGTGTAAACCGCTATAAAAAGTTTGAAGGCTACGATAACTCACAACTCATTGCAGAAAGTAATAAACGACTAGACATACTTGAAAAAGCTATTGTTGTTCAATCTAAATCATTGGATGAGATTGCTAAATTAGCTGAAGACAAAGAGAAATTTTTAGAAGCTATACCTGCAATACAACCTGTAAGAAACGAAAATCTTACTCGTATGGCATCTGGTTATGGTTACAGAACAGATCCATTTACAAAAGTGCGTAAATTTCATTTTGGTATGGATTTTACAGCTCCAAGAGGCACACCTATCTATGCTACAGGGAATGGTATTGTAAAACGTGCAGATAATAGTTCCTCTGGTTATGGTAAACACATTCGTATAGACCATGGTTATGGCTATGTATCCTTGTACGCACACTTATATAAATATAATGTTCGCGTTAATCAACGTGTAAAGCGAGGAGACATAATTGGCTACGTAGGTAGTACAGGGCGCTCAGAAGCACCACACTTACATTACGAAGTATTTAAAGATGACGAGCGTATAAACCCAATAAACTTCTATTATGGCAACCTATCTGCCACAGAATTTAATGAGTTACTAAGAAAGGCATCATTAGAAAACCAATCCCTAGATTAACATGTATATAGATCTTCCAGAAAAACGCTATTACGGTATTGGTGAAGTTGCTAAGGCTTTTAAGGTGAATGCTTCTTTAATTCGATTTTGGGAAAAGGAATTTGACATTATTAAGCCTAAAAAAAATGCCAAGGGTAACAGGAAATTTACTCCAGAAGACATTAAGAATCTTAAATTTATTTACCATCTTGTAAAAGAAAGAGGGTTTACACTTGAAGGTGCCAAAACTCACCTAAAAGAAGAACGTAAACAATCGCTCGAAAAATTTGAAATCATTGAAAAGCTGGAAAGTATAAAAGCACAGCTTATTAAAATAAAAACACAACTTTAAAACTTATCAATTATGAAAAAATGGTTAGTACCTGTTATTGTTATAGCAATAATTGGATTTGGTATCTATCAGTGGGCTGTAGGCATTAATAACAAATCTGTAGAATTAGAAGCAGATGCAAAAACAGCTTGGTCTAATGTAGAAAGCACATATCAAAGAAGAAATGACCTTTACAGCACAGTTATTAAAACTGTACAAGGCGCAGCTGATTTTGAAAGAAAAACATTAAATGAAGTTATAGAAGCTAGATCTAAAGCAACTTCAGTTAATCTTAATGTTGAGGATTTAACACCTGAAAATCTAGAAAAATTTCAACAAGCTCAAAGCCAATTCAGTGGTTCATTTAGCCGATTAATAGCCTCTTTTGAACGCTACCCAGACTTAAAAGCTTCTCAACAATTTAGAGATTTTCAAGCGCAACAGGAAGGTACAGAAAATAGGATTAACATTGCGAGAGATCGTTATAATGAAGCTGTAAATAAATATGATATTTACACTACAAAATTCCCAAATAAACTACTTGCTAGTATGTTTGGTTTCAAAGAAATGGCAAGATATAAAGCTGACCCAGGAAGTGAAAAAGTTCCTGATGTAGATTTCAACTTTTAAAACAACGTCATTATGCCACAAATTGAAGATTTCCTGACAGCTCAAGAAGAACAGGAAATCATTGAAGCCATTCGTATTGCAGAACTTGAAACTTCTGGTGAAATCCGTGTACACATAGAACAAAAATGCAACATGGATGTCTACGAACATGCTCTGGAAGTTTTTCATTATCTTAAAATGGATAATACCAAGGAGCAAAATGGTGTGCTTATTTATGTGGCAGTAGATAATAAAGCTTTTGTAATCTATGGAGACAAAGGCATTAATGATATTGTTGGCTCTGACTTCTGGAATTCTACTCGAGATAAAATAGCATTTCAATTTCAAAACGGCAAGTTCAAACAAGGCCTTATTGATGGTATTAAGGAAGCTGGTAATGTACTCGCTCAACACTTTCCTTGGGAACATGGAGACCAAAACGAGTTGGATAATTCTATTTCTAAAGGCTAATGTACAGACTAAAAAACACGTCATTTAAAGTTGTAATAACTGTACTATCTTTTGTGTGGATATCTCTTGGGTATTCTCAATTTAAAATTCCACCAAAACCTAAAGATGCCAAGCAACATTTTGTTTACGATTATTCTAATTTATTAACTAAACAAGATAGTTCAGCCCTAAATGTAAAACTGAGAAGGTATGCAGATACTACTTCAACACAGATTGTTGTAGCTATCATTAATTCTACTGAAGGGGAATACATAAATTATCTTGGTGCGCAATGGGGTGAAAAATGGGGAATTGGACAAGAAAAGGAAGATAATGGTGTACTTATTTTATTAGCAAAAAATGATAGAAAAATAGCCATAAACACAGGTAAAGGTGTAGAACACTTGCTTACAGATGCATTAAGCAAACGCATAATTGATAGAGAAATCATACCATATTTTAAACGTAATGATTATAATGGAGGACTTAACAGAGGTGTAGATGCTATCTTTGAAGTTATGCAAGGTGAATACAAGGGGAGCCGAAAAAATAATGCAGTACGCTTTCCATTTGAAATTATTATTGTTCTACTTGTCTTTTTTATCATTTTCATCATAGCTATTTCTAAAACACGTGGAGGTGGACGCGGTGGCAACAAAGGCAACAGAAAAGATAACGATGCCAAAAGCATTCTTGAAGCGATTATATTAAGTAATATGGGGCGCGGAAGTTACTCAAGAGGCTCATCTTCTGGAGGTGGGATTTTTGGTGGTTCTTCATCTGGTGGAAGCTTTGGTGGTGGAGGCTTTGGTGGAGGCTTCGGAGGTGGAAGCTTTGGTGGCGGCGGTGCCTCAGGTGGTTGGTAATACAAATTAATAGTATTTCTTTTAATTTATGCTTCAGACTTTTAGCAATAGGATGTTTATTCTATGTTTTGTTTCTCTATTCTTATTGAGTTGCATAGAAACTAAATCTAGTATTGGCTTTGATATTCCAAAAAATACCAGCCAAAGTGTTGTTTATGATACCGCTGAATTATTTTCTAAAACAGAACGAGATTCATTAGCGTATAAAATAATTCTATTCGAACAGCAAACCACGCATCAAACTGCTATTCTTACCATTGATTCTATTCCAAAACACATGGATATTATGGCATTTGGTAAAGAAGTTGCAAATTCTTGGGGAATTGGCACCAAGGAAAAAGATAATGGATTGCTCATTACAATTTCTAAATACGATAGAAAAATTGCCATAAATACTGGCATAGGCACCGAAAAAACAATATCAGATTATGAAAGTAAAATCATAATTGATAGTGTTATGGTTCCTCAATTTGGAAAAACCCAATATTACAAAGGAGTTGATAAAGCTTTAGATACTATTTTTGCTCTTTGGGATTAACTAGAACATAAAGAAATCTTCATCTCCTGTTTCACCTTTAGAGCCTAAGCTATTAAATTTATAACTAAAGCCTAACATAAAGTATTGACGTAAAACTGTACTTTGATAATCTTGTATATAATCTTGTGTAGCTGTACGCCTTGCATTTGTATTTTGATTCAGTAAATCGTAGACTTTTACGGATATCAGCCCTTTATCCTTTAATATACTATAACTTAAAGTAGAGTTCCAGAACCAAGCACTTTTCTGAAAGCCTTCGGCTACATTAGGGTTGTAACTAAATCTAATATCGTTTTCCCATTCAAACTTTTTCGGCAAAAAAGTGGCTGTTCTTAGTCCTGCATTATGACGCGTAAAGTTTCTATCATCAAATGCTTCGATATCAAAGGCGTTATTTGAAATTACCAATTCATAATAAGGCTTAATCTCCATAACCTTATCCCAGATAAAATCAACTCCCAATCGCGGCACTATAGTATTTACTTTACTAGCGTATTTAACATCGTTATTAAAATTGATATTCTTCCTTCTATCAAAGCTTGTTCTTAGGTTAAGCTTTAATGATTTTAATGTATCTAACTTTACCTCTTTACTATATGTAGCCGATACCCCAAAACTATAATTGCCATCTACATTCTCATAAGTTGTTGTTCTTACTAAAGTTTCTGGATCTACAACGGTTCTAGAAACTACCTGACTATTTGTAAAACTTGAATTAAGATTTGCGTAAAACCCTGTTCGCTTTTGCCAGTCGAAAGCATTGTAACCTGCATAAAAACTATGTCTTCTAGATGGTTCTAAGTTTGGATTACCAACAATGATACTTAATGGATTAGAAACATCAGTAAATGCTTGTAGTTGACGCAGTCCAGGCGGATTGTTACTTAACCAGTAGCTTGCATAAACAGATGCTTTAGGGCTAAATCTATAATTGATTCTATAATTTGCTTCTAAATTTTTGAATTTTCGTTCTACATTAAATTGAGAACGCAATAGGTCATTATTTTCTAATGTGCGGATATTATAGCCTATGTTTAATCTTGTATAAAACTTTTCACCATTATAAGTTAGACCAAATCTAGGTATGCTTCTAGAATCTGTATATTCAAAATCCGTGCTCAAATCTGTATTAAAATCATCAAAACCTTGCGAAGCGTCATTATAATCAAAAGTACTTTGTCTATTATTCTCCTTGTCTCTAGAATATTCGTATTCAAAATTTAGAAAAAACTTTTTGGCTATTATTGGTAATCTATAGGTTAATTCTGTAGAAATACCATAACTATCATTAACTCCATCTGTAAACTGATCTCTTATAATAGTCTCTGGTTCTGTTCCAAAAATTTCAGCAACCGAATTTAAATAGTCATCACTTTCTTGCTTGTTAACCTCTGTCTCTATCTCTGCCTTTATAAAAGCTCCTTTACTTCCAAATCGTTTTGTTGCAGATATATAAGTAGAAAACTCTCTTGCATAACTCTCTACATCAGAGTTTACAGCAGATTGATTGGTGAGTACCAAATCTTCATCTAAAGTTTCGTCATTACTGTTATAAAATGTTCTGGTTTTTGAATAGCCAAATGAAGGTTCTATACTTAATTGAAATGTTGAATCTGTTTCAATCTCAAATTCCAAGTTTGCAGAATGACTGTCTGTATCATTATTTGAAGTTGAACGCGAATTTGTAAAAAATCTCGAATCTGCTAAGATAGTTTCACGTTCAGAAATAGTTTCATTTTCTGAGTTACTAGATGAATTAAAATAATCAGCCGAAATATCTACAGTTTCTCCAATTACATCAGCATAATTTAAACCTGTACTTCTAGAAGTTGTAATACCTTGGCCTCCGCCAAAAGAGCGACCGTCAAACCTAAAAGAACCATTGCTATCTATATATATACTACTAGCATTTCCAAACATTTTAGAAAGTTCACCAAAACTAAAACCTGGTGAATTGATATTATTCCCACCTGCCAACACACTAATGCGCCTATCATTATCAAAAAAGTTGACCATACCAGCGTATTCATAACGCTCGTCGGTACCAGCACCAGCAGCAACTCTACCAAAAACACCCTTATTATTTTCTTCTTTTATCGTTAGGTTTATAGTTTTGTTTTCTTTGTCACCAACTTCTCCTGTAAAAGCTTCAGACTTTGTTTTGGAATCAACCACCTGAATTTTTTCAATAATATCTTTAGTAAGATTTTTTGTTGTTATAGTTGGATCGTCACCAAAAAATGGCTTGCCGTTTACTAAAATTTTATTTACCTCTTTACCGTTTACAGTTATTTTACCTTCTTCATCTACTTCTACACCTGGTAACTGTTTAAGCAAATCTTCTACTGTGGCATCCTTTTTAGTTTTAAAAGACTTTACATTAAACTCTAAGGTGTCTTTTTTTATGGTAATAGGTGCGGTAGATGTTATAAACACTTCTTTTAGCTGATTATCTAACTGCATGGAAATAGTCTTTAAATCTATTGCTCCTTTTGTTACATCTATTTCCTTTTTATAGACACCATAACCAACATAAGATGCGTAGAAGTTAAGACGCTCATCAAAGGTTTTTCCTTCAATTTTAAAGAATCCGTTTTTGTCTGAAATTGTATAAGAAACAACACTACTATCCTTTAGTCGCTCTAAGTAAACTGTTGCAGATTCTATAGGTAAATTAGAATCTTCTGCGATAAGTGTTCCTGTAATTTCGAAAGTTTTTTCCTGAGAAAATGTAAAACATGCAAAGAGTAATGCAAAAACTAAATTTAGTTTTTTCATAGAGATTGATTGATGGTTAATGAAATAGCTAAAGCTTTAACGCAAGAAAACAATAAATCGTATGAATTTTCTTAAAAGAAAGATAAAATTTAATTAACGCTTCAATGCAAAGTGCCCTTTATAAGTCCTTCCATCAGCCAATTCAGCTTCAAACCAATAATCATCAGACGGTAAAGCTTTACCCTTATAACTACCGTCCCATTGCGAATTTGACGCGTTTAAAACTGTAATAATTTTTCCAAATCTATTAAATATTCTTACCGATGCAGTTACAGGAAACTGAGAAGAAAACCCACTAATCTGCCAGGTATCGTTTATTGTATCTCCATTTGGTGTAAAAAATTTTGGAAATCCTAAGACCGATATATCTTCTGAAACAATACCACAATCTGCCTTTATATCTTTGATATAAACCGTGTGTACACCAGAAGCGACATCTTCGAAAGTATTAGACTCTTGGTATGGTCCATTTTCATCATTTAAAGCATAAAGATATTCTCCTTCACCCGATGTTAGAATTGTAATAGTATTATACTCAGAGGCATCCGACACTTCTATAGTTTCTACGACTGCAGTACTAGATGGTAAAACCGTTATGGTTCTTTGATTAGTACAACCGTTAGGTCTTGTTACCTCTACTGTATAAGCTCCTGGCTCGTTAACGTCTATATTTATCGTTGTTTCACCTGTAGACCAATTGTAATAATAATTGTTAGGCACATCATTAATAATACCTCCATATAATGAAATGGTCTCCGGGAATGTATTCAAACAATAATAAACCGTTTCGTCTTCCATCAGTTCAGGAAGCGGTATAACATTCAATTCAACTTCAACTATACTATGACAATTACC
>JASBSE010000358.1 GCA_030149115.1 Winogradskyella sp.
GCTTTCGTTAGCATTGGCAATGGTAAATATTTTGTTATCGTCTGTGTTAAAGTCGTCAATAGTACCTAAGCTTGTTGGTGTTAACGGATTTAGTGTTAAAGACCATACTTGCCATACTTTACCTTCTGGTGCATTTGGTAAACCTTCACCATCTAAGTAAATGGTGTTGTCGGCTTTATTCCAATATACTTTGGCATACGTTGCAGCATAGTCGCCCTGGCCACCTAATGGTACTGCAATAATGTCTTTATCTCTAATGGCATCTAACAGATTTTTGGTTGCTGCAAGATCGCCTCTGGCTTCCTCAATTTGTATCTCAAGATATTGCTTTTCGGTAGAAACGGTTTGTAGTTCTTCTTCAACTTTGTTTTTGTTGTTAAGTGTCCACAATAAGCCACCAGCCAATAATATAGAAGCTGCCCAGCCTGTGTAAGAAATCCAATTAGGTTTTCTTGGTTTTAGGTCTACAACTTTAGTGTCTGGGTTTAATTTGCCTTTAAACGATTCAAAATCTATAGCATGTGGTGATACTGCTGCTGTAAGTTTAACAATAGCAGATTCTATTTCTAATACTTCTTGTAATATTTCAGGATGTTGCTGTATAAGCTCGTATACTTCCTGATTTTCTTTTTCAGAAAGTGCACCTGCTACGTAGAGTTCTAAAATACCCGATTCTATGTATGCTTTTATATCCATATTACAATACCATATCTCTTAATTGTTGGATACAGTTTCTATTTCGTGTTTTTATTGTGCCAATAGGCATTTCTAATTCTTCTGAAGCTTCTTTTTGCGTAAATCCTTTAAAATAAAGCAGCTCTATAACTTCTTTACATTTTTTACCAAGATTTGTCACAAATTTTTTAATTCCGATAGCATCTGTGCTGTTATCTAAATTATCATTGCTTCTTATTATATCTACGAAATAATCAGAGTTGAGGTTTTGTTTAGATTGTTTAAAGGCTTTAGACCTTGTCATATCAATAGCAGCATTGCGTGCTATATTTAATATCCACGTAAAAAAACGTCCTTTTTTAGAAGAATAGGTGTCTGCTTTATGCCATGCCTTTATAAAGACATCTTGCATAATTTCGTCAGCAATATCAGCATCTTTTACAATGTTGTAAACTACACCATGTATGCTATCACTATACATACCGTATAGTTTTTTGAATGCAACCTGGTTTTTAGACTGAAATTGCTGTACTAATGTATCTAATTCGGTCATATGAGACTTGCTTATAATTTTTGCAGACAAGTTGAAAATATTAATACTGCAATAGCTCTAGCTATTTTTTTGTTAGTGTTAGTTTATCAAATATAATTATTCTTCTCTTAAATACGTACTTACTTCAATGGCAACTTCTTCCCATGTTTTGCTCACACCATCTGGTCCTTTGTGTAGTTCAAAGCATACTTTATTAAGCGCAGCTAAGGCTTCTAGAGCATTCCAGTCCTTTAATTGCATTACTGTAGTCATTTTTACACGTCTTTCATCTGTAATGCTAACATCTAAAGGTAAATCGTTGGTAACACCGTTCATAGTAATTGATGCGGTATATTTTCCGTCTTCATGTTTTATAGTTCCACCTATAAGTTCTGGATTTAACATAGCACCAAAGAAAGAAGCTTTTATCTTAGCGTCTCTGGTTTCGTCTTTGGTAAACAAACTACTTATAGGAATAGAAAATTCTAAACCATTTAATGCTTCTTCTGGTGTAGCTCCTTTTTTGTCCTCAAAATTCACAGTAGTAAACTGTCCGCCCACTGGAGTTTTTTCAGTTGTTTTATAAGCCGTCCAGCTTACAGCAGTGGCATCTGGTTTTGCAACATACAAAACTTCTGGAGTTTCAGTTTTGTCCTTAGATTCTTCAGTATTGGATTTTTCGTTTTTACATGCTGTAAAAAGAACAATTGCAAGCGATAGAATTGAGAATTTAAAATATTTCATAGTTGTTTTTTAGTTTTTAGTAAAGTTAAGGATATATGACTTTCAATGCAAATAGAGTCTCATTAATCTTAAAAATAATGAGGAATCAGGGAGATGTGTGTTATACGGTTTTATGCTAAAAAGTGCTTTTTTACAATTTCAAAATACATCTCAAATCCCTGTTATATTGACGCTTAACTGTTATTTAAATTTCTACATGACAAAAATCATATTTTATACAATTGCTTACGAGTAATTTTGATTTCAGACTTTGTAAAGTATGTGTCAAAAATTAGTAAATAAATACAATGTGGCTGGTCCACGTTACACGAGTTATCCTACGGTTCCATATTGGAATGCTGAAACCTTTTCATTGCATCAATGGAAGCAAGTTTTAAAGCAATCCTTTGACGAATCTAATATAGAAGAAGGGATAAGTTTATATTTACACCTGCCATTTTGTGAAAGTCTTTGTACGTTTTGTGGTTGCCACAAGCGTATAACTAAACGACATGAGGTAGAATTACCATACATAAAAGCTGTGCTTAAAGAATGGCAGCTATACAGAGATTTATTAGGTGCAAAACCAAAAATAAAAGAACTTCATCTTGGTGGAGGCACACCTACATTTTTCTCTCCAGAAAATTTAACATTACTCATTACTGAATTACTTAGGGTATCTGAGTTAGCTGAAAATTATGAGTTCTCGTTTGAAGGTCACCCAAACAATACTACTGAAGCGCATTTGCAAGCATTTTATGATTTAGGATTTAGACGCGTAAGTTTTGGTGTTCAGGATTATAATCTAAAAGTTCAAAATGCTATTAACCGTATTCAGCCTTTTGAAAATGTAAAACATGCTACAGAAAAAGCCAGAGCTATTGGTTTTACATCTGTTGGCCATGACATTATATTTGGGTTACCATTTCAAACAGAAGAAGATGTTGTAGAAACTATACAAAAGACTGAAGCTTTAATGCCAGACCGAATAGCATTTTATAGCTATGCACATGTGCCTTGGATTAAAGGTAATGGTCAGAGAGGTTTTAAAGATGAAGACTTACCAACTGCTGAGTCTAAACGAAAACAATATGAGACTGGTAAATCACTTTTAGAAAAAGTAGGCTATACAGAAATAGGTATGGATCATTTTTCTCTAAAAACAGATGGGCTTTATAAAGCCATGCAGAATGAAACTATGCATCGTAATTTTATGGGTTATACAGCATCTAAAACGCAAGCTATGATTGGGTTGGGTGTATCTTCTATAAGTGATAGCTGGTATGGATTTGCACAAAATGTAAAATCTATTGAAGAGTATTACAATTTGTTAGAAAACAATATTATACCAGTGTTTAGAGGGCATATTTTGAATGAAGAAGACCTTAAGATAAGAAAGCACATTCTTAATTTAATGTGCCACTTTAAAACATCGTGGTTAACATCAGATATGATGTTTGAAGAATTACCAGATGTTATTATAAAACTAAAAGAATTAGAACAAGACGGTTTAATTGAATTTGAAAGCAAGCAAATGACCGTAACAGAAAAAGGAAAACCTTTTATAAGAAATATTTGTATGGCCTTTGATTTGCTATTGCAACGCAAAAAGCCAAATACTCAACTATTTTCAATGACTATTTAAAAACGCAAAAAGCATGAAAAAGATAATTGTACCAATAGATTTTTCTGAACACTCAGAATTTGCTTTAGAAGCTGCAGCTAGCTTGGCCAAAAAATACGATTCAGAACTCATAGTATTACATATGTTAGAATTATCTAATGCTATATTAACAGCCAATGGAAATTCTATTAATGAGGAAGCTGTTTTCTTCCTAAAATTAGCAGAACAAAAATTTGAAGCTTTCTTAGATAAACCTTACTTAGAAGATATAAAAGTTACACCTCTTGTTAAGCATTTTAAGGTTTGGAGCGAGGTAAATGAAGTAGCCAATGAGCACCAAGCCAACCTTATTGTTATGGGTTCTCATGGCGCCAGTGGTGTAAAAGAAGTCCTTGTTGGCTCTAACACCGAAAAAGTGGTACGTCATTCAGATATTCCAGTGTTAGTAATAAAGCACAATCCGATTTTATTAGATTTTGAAAATGGTGTATTTGCAAGCGATTTTACAGATGAAGCCATTACACCTTATCTAAATGCAAGAAAGACTTTTGGAAAATTGGGTGCGAAAATGTATTTGGTTTATGTAAACTCACCAGATGGTAATTTTAGAAGTACAATAGAAATAGATAAGCGCATATCTCTATTTCTTAAAAAGGCCGATGGTGATTTAGATAATCTTGAAAATGTACATGTTGTATCAGATTATTCAATTGAAAAAGGCATTTTAAATTTTGCCAATACCATTGGTGCTGATCTAATAGCAGTAGCTACACATGGCAGAAAAGGCTTGGCACATTTCTTTGAAGGAAGTATTTCTGAAGATATAGCAAATCATTCTACATTACCAGTAATGACATTTAAAATATAGTTCTTGATGTTTATTAGTTAGTGTTATTAATATCAAGCGAAAACGCCAAAGGTCGAGGGCTTTGGCGTTTTTTTATGCTTTATGTTTTTTACTGAAAATTAAAAACGATATCCTAGTCTTAAATGCAAGTTTAAGGCAACACCATTTTTATCTGGCATTATTACGTTTTCTTTTTCGAATAAGTGGTAATAGCCAATTCCAATACCAGTTTCGTAAGTAAAGTGTTTACCCACATTACGACGAATTCCCCAAGTTGGTATAATACTAATATCTGAAATAAATACGGTGTAATAAGGTAAAGATCCTAAGACTAAATCTGGGTGATAGGTAGTTTTAATAGATAGAAAGTTTCCACTATTACCATCTATACGCCTGTTTTTGTCAACTCTTTTGTTGAGGTTGTAGTACCATCTTGGTTCTAAAGTTATTGCTGGTACCATGATAAAACTCTGTGACCCAACAAAATTTTCACCAAAAATGGCAGCGTCTAAGCCTAGTTCACTTCTAAGAGCAATGGAATTAGATAGTTTAGACTCGTTATGTGCCCAAATACCAAGGAAACCAGTTTGAATGCCAAAAGTAGATTTCTCTACACTAGCATCTTGTGCCGCTATTTTAAATATTGAAGATGTTAAGACTAGAGCAAAAAGAAATTGTTTCATATAATTATTGATTGATAATTGATATTGCAATAATACCAAAAATGTCAATCGAAAATAATTTAGTGTATTTTTAATTTTAGTGGCAATTAATAGAACTAGTTGCCATTTCAACAACAGGAGCAGGAGAGATGTAAGGTATGCCTAAACCTAAGCCTCTAAGAATAAACAAAACGCCAATTATAACTACAAAAACAGGAATGGCTTTTTGAATGCGCTGTTTTATGGTTTGATTTAAAAATTTTCCTAAGTAAATGGCAGAAGTCATAAGCGGTATTGTACCAATTCCAAACAAAACCATATAAAAGCTACCTTGTAGTAAACTTCCGGTTGCAATAGCACCAAACACTGCCATATAAACCAAACCACATGGTAAAAATCCATTAAGAAAACCTATGGTTAAAAACGTATCAGGTGTTTTTTTCTTTAATGCCTGGCCAAGGTTAGACTTCACTCTAGAAATGACTTTATTTAGAGGTTTAGATAAATTGTATTTTGCAAAAGTTCTATAAGGAATAAGAACAACAACTATCATTAAGATGCCAATCGTTATTGAAAGTTGTTGTTGTACTCCAAACAGATTAAGGCTTTTACCTAGTAAACCAAAGATTAAACCAATTAAGCTATAAGCTAATAATCTACCGATATGGTAAACACCGATTTGAGATACCTTTTTTAAAGAATTAGAACGATCTACCGGCAGCATAAAGGCTATTGGTCCACACATGCCAACGCAGTGTAAACTACCCAATAAGCCCAATATAAATGCCGAATATAACATCCTAATAATTTATTTCTTTTTTGAAGAGGTAGGCTTCATTCTTATAAGTCCAATCTATACTAATGTTCCAGCGACCATCTAACAATTTGTTGTCAGGTATGAGCAAATTGTGATTAGACAATGAAATAGGAATTTCAAAATCTAATTTTTTGTTAGATGGTCTGTATAGGAACACTGAACCCTCAATTTGTTTTATGTCTAGCTCTATTGGGAATTCTACAAGAATACCACCTTTCGTTTTTTTCCAAGTGATATCTGTTTTAAGGTTTTTAGAATTTTCCTCTTTATCTATGTTAGATTGAAATTTTAATTCTTGCTGGTAGTAATCTTCAACTACCAAATCATGATCATATTTATCATTAGTAGCCATGTTAACCACAAAATACATAATGAAGCCTATAAAGCCTGCAAAGGCTATAACAATTGCTGTTCCCCAATTTAATTTCATAATAATCTTAATTAAAACTTCTAGGTCCTAAGAAGGTTACCGAAGTTGTTTCTATTAATTTATCTCCACTGTAAACATCTAAAGTTAGTGTGTTTTTATCACTAGATAAGTCACTTTGATTTAACTCTATAAATAAAGTTCCTTCAGCTAAACCACTTTCTTTAACTTCAAACGTATCGTTAGTAGAAACAAGTTTTATTTTACCATTTATACCTCTAAGCTTAAAGCTAACATTTTTAATAGTCTCAGTAGTTTTATTTACAATCTTATAGGTAAATACATTACTGATAATGTTATTGTCTTTTTGCTCATATAGTTGACCAGGCAGTCTCAGTACTCTTGCTTCAACATCATTTCTTAAAGCTAACATGCCTAATAATACACCAATTAGAATTAAAAGCACAGCGATGTAACCTTTCATACGAGCTGTTAGTTTAAAAGGCTCTTTCTTTTCTATATTGTCTTCACTGGCATAACGGATTAAACCTTTAGGTTTATCAATTTTCTCCATTATGGTGTCGCACTCATCTATACAAGCGGTACAGTTTACACACTCTAACTGAGTACCATTTCTAATGTCTATACCAGTAGGACAAACATGTACGCATTGGAAACAATCTATACAGTCACCATGACCTAAAGCTTCTCTATCTTCATTTTTTCTGAATTTCTTTCTCCCATTTTCGCCTTCACCTCTCTGGTGGTCGTACGCTACTACAATAGATTTATTATCTAGAAGTACACCTTGCAGTCTACC
The DNA here is from genome assembly GCA_030149115.1 of Winogradskyella sp. Classification (GTDB taxonomy): domain Bacteria; phylum Bacteroidota; class Bacteroidia; order Flavobacteriales; family Flavobacteriaceae; genus Winogradskyella. Next base: position 7,068 of record JASBSE010000358.1, read on the forward strand.
ATATGGACAAGCTATAATACATACTTGTTCTCTAAACCAAGCAAAAATAAAGTAGAAGACTCCTGTAAATATTAATAGTGGGAATAATGTGCCTAAATGCTCTGCAGGCCCTTCTTTTACATATCTAAGAAGCTTGTCGCTACCAATTAAATATGCCAGGAAGATATTAGCAATTAAGAAAGAAATCACTAAAAATATAAACCACTTTAAAAGGCGCTTTCTTATTTTTTCTGCATCCCATTTTTGCTTTTTAAGACGTATTTGTTTGTTTCTATCACCATCTATCCAATATTCGATACGTCTAAAAACCATTTCCATGAATATGGTCTGAGGACAAATCCATCCACAGAAAATACGACCAAACCCTACTGTAAACAGGGTGATAAAAACCACTCCTATTATCATGGAAATTACAAACAAGTGAAAGTCTTGTGGCCAAAAAGGGAAACCAAAGATGTTAAATCGTCGTTCTAAGACATTAAACATTAAGAATTGATTTCCATTTATTTTAATAAATGGTGCAGCAAATAAGAAAGCTAAAAGAAAATAGCTAACTAGTTTTCGCTTGTCGTAATAAGGACCTGAGGGCTTTTTAGGAAATATCCAATTACGTTTACCTTCTTCGTTGATGGTACCTATTGAATCTCTAAAAACCTCGTTGTCTGGCGTTTCCATATATAGAAGTGCATTAAGAATTAATCAATAGAAGCAACAGTTTGGTTTTCTAGTGTTGCTTCAGTTTCGGTTTCTTCTTTTTGGTTAGCGTCTTCTTGGTTAGTTTGTTCTTCAGTTTCGGTGGCTTCAGTTTCAGATGCATCATTAGAATTTTCTGCTGCTGATTCATCTACCCAAATATCTCCCTCTGCAGGTTTGCCTTTAGCAGGTGTGGTGCCTTGGAATTGTAGTACATAGCTAGCAACCTGAGCTATTTCAGATGGTTTTAAACCTTCTTTAGACCATGCTGCCATTCCATTTCCAGGTCTTCCTCCTTCAGAAATAGTTCTAAATACATTTTTTATTCCACCTCCTAGAATCCAATATTCATCTGTAAGGTTTGGACCGATACTACCACCTCCATCAGCTAAATGGCAGGCAACACAGTTGGTTGTGAAAATAGCTTTTCCTGCGTTGAGATCTGCTGCATCTGTTAAAATTTCTACTGTACTAGCATCTACCAAGTCTTTTGCGGTTCTCATATATTCCTCATAAGCTTTATCGGCTTCAGCTACTTCAGTTTTATATTCAGCAAATTGGTCATCAGCATTAAAGACATGGTAACGTACCATATATACTACTCCAAATATTATTGTAGCATAGAATCCATATAGCCACCATGGTGGAAGATTATTATCTAACTCTTTTATGCCATCGTAGTTATGGTCTAGGATAATTTCACCTTCGGCTTCAACAGGTTTTGAATCTAATAGTTTTTTGTATGTTTTCTGAATCCATAAGGTTAATTTAGAAGGAGCATTACGTTGTGCATCGTATCTTGCTTTACCTTCTTCATCTAAACTTTGATAAAGAATATTATCTAAAGAACCAACTATACCCTCAATAGCTATTAATACTAATAGCACCAATAAAAGGAACAATAAAATTAAGGGCTGTTCCATAAATGCTGGTTGATCACCAGAATCTACAAAGTATTCTACAAGACCTGCAATAGCAAAAAAGATTACAGGTACTCTTATGTATGATGGAATTAATTTTCTCATGATGTGAAATCGTTTTGGTTATCTAAAGGTATATTGCTGACTTTTGTGATATATTCTTTCTTAGCTGTAATCACCCAATAAAACAGTGCTACAAAAAAGATAAAGAATATTAAGAGTGATATTAATGGGTAGATTTCTATCCCAGTAATACTTTCCATATGGTTTTTTACGAATTTTAGCATTGTTTTTAATTTTGAGCGGTTTCGTTAATAATCTCTTTCACTTTAATATCTGTACCTAATCTTTGTAAGTAAGCAATAAGTGCAACAATTTCTCTATTTCGCATTTCTACAAAATCTGCTCCTCCAGCAGCTTTATCTGCTTCATAAGACTCAGCAAAGCTAGGGTCACTGTAAAGGCTTTTCTCTATTTTAGTACCTTGTTCTATCATAGAAGCCTGTGCGTTTGCAATATCTTCTTCGGTATAAGGTACTCCTAGGCTTACCATCGCTTCCATTTTCTTTTCAGTCATGGATTTGTCTAACTCACTTCTGATTAGCCACTTGTATGCAGGCATTATAGAGCCCGTTGAGGTGCTTTGTGGATCGTACATGTGATTAAAATGCCAGTTGTCATTGTATTTACCACCAACGCGATGTAAGTCTGGTCCTGTACGTTTACTTCCCCAAAGGAATGGGTGGTCGTAAACATATTCACCTGCCTTAGAATATTCACCTTTATATCTTTCTACTTCGCTTCTAAATGGTCTTACCATTTGAGAATGACAACCAACACAACCTTCTCTAATGTATAGGTCTCTACCTTCTAACTCTAATGGCGTATAAGGTTGTACACTACTAATAGTTGGTATATTAGATTTTACCACAATGGTTGGTATAATTTGTACTATACCACCAATTAAAATTGCTATAGTAGCATATATCGTTAATAATACAGGCTTACGCTCTAACCAAGTATGCCATCCTTCACCAGCAACACGTCTTTTAGAAACACGTTGTAGTGCAGGTGCTTCTGCAAGTTCATCCGTAACTTTACTTTCAGCTTTAGAAATGGTCATTACAATGTTATATACTAGGATTAACATACCTGTAATGTATAATGTACCACCAATAGCACGCATCCAGTACATTGGCATAATTTCGGTTACTGTTTCAAGGAAGTTACCATATAATAGTTTTCCATCAGGACGGAATTGTTTCCACATTGTTGCCTGAGTAAAACCAGCAACGTACATTGGCAATGCATATAGAATAATACCTAATGTACCAACCCAGAAATGTACATTGGCTAATCCTACAGAGTGTAGTTTTGTTTTAAATAGTCGTGGTACTAACCAATAGATCATACCAAAGGCTAAGAACCCGTTCCAGGCTAAAGCTCCAACGTGAACGTGAGCAATAATCCAATCTGTAAAGTGAGCAATTGCATTAACGTTTTTTAATGAAAGCATTGGTCCTTCAAATGTAGCCATACCATAACCTGTAATGGCAACAACCATAAATTTAAGAACAGGATCTGTACGTACTTTGTCCCAAGCACCACGTAAGGTCAATAAACCATTAATCATACCACCCCAAGAAGGAGCAATTAACATTACAGAGAATGCAACACCTAAATGTTGCGCCCATTCTGGAAGTGCAGTATATAATAAGTGGTGAGGTCCTGCCCATATATAAATGAATATTAAGGACCAGAAGTGAACGATAGATAATCTATAAGAATATACAGGTCTATTTGCTGCTTTAGGTACAAAATAATACATCAACCCTAAGAAAGGTGTAGTTAAGAAAAATGCAACGGCATTATGTCCGTACCACCATTGTACTAAAGCATCTTGTACACCAGCATAAACAGAATAGCTTTTTAAGCCACTTACAGGCAATTCTAAACTATTAAAAATATGAAGTACTGCAACTGTAACAAACGTGGCAATATAAAACCAAATCGCAACATATAGGTGACGTTGACGACGCTTTAAAATTGTACCAATCATGTTTATACCAAAAGCCACCCAAATAAGTGCAATTGCAATATCAAATGGCCATTCTAATTCGGCATATTCTTTTGATGTTGTAAATCCTAAAGGAAGTGTAATTGCAGCACCAACAATGATAAGCTGCCATCCCCAAAAGTTGATATTACTTAATAAATCGCTAAACATTCGGGCTTTTAGTAAGCGTTGTAACGAATAGTATACACCAGCAAAAATGGCATTACCAACAAAGGCAAATATTACTGCGTTGGTGTGTAATGGTCTTAAACGACCAAAACTTAACCATGAGACACCATCAGTTAAGTTTGGGAATAAAAACATAAATGCTAGTAGTAATCCAACTAGCATACCTACAACTCCCCAAAGTATGGTGGCGTAGAGGAATTTTTTAACGATTTTGTTATCGTAGTAAAATTGTTGCATTTCCATATTAATATAATTAGTCAGTTTTTGTTTGTGTTGAGTTATTTTGTTTGGTTTTAATAATTTCGTCTTCAAAGAGCATACGCACCGAAGGTGTATAGCTATCATCATATTGACCAGACTTAACGGCTAGTAAAAAAATGATTAAAAAAGTGACGCCTACAATGACACTCACAGTTAATAAAATGTATATAACACTCATACCTATTTGAAGTTATGGTTCAAAAATATTCTTAAACTTATATAAAAAAGATGATAAATGTCATAGTTGATGAATTTTAAAATCTTTGGACTCACTATTTAATATCGTTCCAAATAACCAGTTTAATTTTGAGTCTTCCATCAGGAAAATTTTTTGGCCTCTTATTTTAATTTTCGACCTATGAGATTCGTAAAAAAAGTTGTAAAGACAACAATACTTATAGAACTCAATGGCATTAATATTGCCGCAACAACAGGTGCTAATTGTCCTGTTACAGCAAAATATAATCCTACGACATTATAAATAAATGAAAGCACAAAGCTCCATTTTATGATTTTTATGGCTGATTT
>JASBSE010000363.1 GCA_030149115.1 Winogradskyella sp.
AAATGATTCTATACCAATTTATTTATCTTGCATCTTTAATTTTAAGATATGAACTGGGAGCAATTATTGTCTTTAAGACGCTTTGGTGATGAGAATAAACGGTTAAGAAAAGAACAAGACGAAACTCGTGTTGGTTTTGAAGTTGATTACGACCGTATTATATTTTCTTCAGAGTTTAGAAGTCTACAAGATAAAACACAGGTTGTACCGCTATCTAAAACAGATTTTGTTCATACTAGATTAACACATAGCCTAGAGGTTAGTGTGGTTGGGCGTTCTTTAGGTAGGCAAGTTGGTAAGTTACTTTTAGAAAAGCATCCGCATTTAGAAAATGTACATGGCTATAAGATTAATGATTTTGGGGCTATTGTAGCTGCCGCTGCTTTAGCGCACGATATAGGTAACCCTCCTTTCGGTCATTCTGGTGAAAAAGCAATAGGTGCATATTTTAAGAATGGAGATGGAGCTAAATTTAAATCTGAATTAACTGATAAAGAATATCAGGATTTATGCGATTTTGAAGGTAATGCTAATGGCTTTAAAATTTTAACCGAGAGTAGAGCTGGTAGAGTAGGTGGATTGCGATTAAGCTATGCCACACTTGGTGCATTTATGAAATATCCGAAAGAGTCTTTACCAAAAAAGCCTACCAACCATATAGTTGATAAAAAATATGGCTTTTTTCAAAGTGAAAAAGAGATGTTTTCGGCCGTAGCATCTGATTTAGGGTTAATTAAGAGAAGTGAAACGGACTTAAGCTACAACAGACACCCTCTAGCCTATTTAGTAGAAGCAGCCGATGATATTTGTTATACGATTATAGATTTTGAAGATGGAATAAATCTCGGATTAATCGAAGAAGACTATGCCTTAGAGTACCTAATAAAACTTGTAAAAGGCAGAATTATAACCAAAAATTATAATGCTTTACAAACTACTGAAGACAGAGTTAGCTATTTGAGGGCATTGGCTATTAGCACTTTGATTGATGAAGCTGCTTCAATATTTATGAAAAATGAAGCTGACATCCTAGAAGGGAAATTTGAAACTGCACTTCTAGATGTTAGTCAGTACAAGGCTCAAATAGCCGATATCATTAATTTAAGCATAAAGAAAGTCTACCGATCAAAAGAGGTTATAAATAAAGAGATTGCAGGCTACGAAATATTAAATCAGCTGCTCAATGCCTACGGGAATTTAGCCTTAAATGTATACAACGATAGTTTGTCGAATTATGATAAATTATTGCAGAATCTTTTGCCAGAAACGGTAAGTTTATCAAATGAATCCTTATACAACAATTTGCTTTCTGTGTGCTTATTTATTTCGAAACTTTCAGATACTAACGCTATGTTATTACATAAAAAGCTGAAAGGGAACATTTTATAAAATGCATTTCATCGAATAAATTTGGTTTTTAACGGATAATTATTTTAATTTATTGCATAATTAGCCCCAAAAAACCTACTTATGAGAAATAATATACTCGGAGGCTTAGTCATTTTTGTAGTAGTACTGACTTGCCTATTAATGCTAGACGA
>JASBSE010000365.1 GCA_030149115.1 Winogradskyella sp.
TGTCTATTTTCAGTATGTTAGTGTATATGAAATCTTGGTTTATAGCCTCTTCCTGAAGTTTGTTTTGTGTATAGAAGACGGTATTGGTTTCATCTCGCATCTCTATACTGTAATCAGGTAAATTATCTGCAAAGGCATCAAGATTTTTCTTAAAATCCATTCCTGCAGTGATGGTACCTTTAAACACATTATCATAATAAACAGGAACATCTACTAAAAAGGCATATCCTCCCTGAGTCATTTTAGACCAAGGAGTTATATTTGTTGAGCCATCCTTGCTATGTCTAATCCACTCGTCACGACGATAATCTATTTTAGATATGTCTAACCCAATTGCTGCTTCATTTCCTTTTGTTGGGTTTATTTTGCGAATTATCATTAAGTCGTCTATCCACTCAATGAATTTGAAAGAAGCATTTTGTTGTAAAAGTAATTCGGCATCATTTTCCCAATAGTTAAAATAATCGCCATTGGTAATCTCAAACCTATATTTTAAGTTTTCTAAACTTTGTATATCTCTCTTGATTATAGAGAGAAACTTTTTAGAAAGAAGTTCACCAGAATTATGGACACGTCTTTGTAATGCTGATTTTTGAGCAGTAACAGACTGGTCCCATAAAAATAGAACGAGCAAATTGAGCAGTAAAAAAGAAAAAAAAGGGATTAAGATCTCTCTTTTTCTAATATTTGAAAACATTTGAGGCTTTAAAGCGGCAAATATAATAAAATTATGTAAACTAGATAGTTAAGTCTATATATGACTGTATTTTTTATTTAATTCATTTAACATCACTTCCGTCATAGCATTTAAGTCGAAACTGTGTTGCCAGCTCCAGTCCTTTCGTGCTATAGAATCGTCAATAGATGATGGCCAACTGTCAGCGATAGCTTGTCTAAAATCTGGTTTGTAACTAATTTTAAAGTCTGGAATATGATGCTTTATACTTTCAAAAATTTCTTTAGGAGTAAATGAAATGGCAGAGAGATTATAAGATGACCTAATAGTTAAATTCTTAGCAGGAGCTTCCATTAAATCAATAGTCGCTTTTATAGCATCGTCCATAAACATCATTGGTAAGCTTGTGTTTTCAGACAGAAAACACTCATAGTTCCCAGTTTTAATAGCTTCATGATAGATCTCTACAGCATAATCTGTGGTGCCACCTCCAGGCATAGCCTTATGACTTATAATACCAGGATAACGGATGCTTCTTACATCAACATCATATTTTTTATGGTAGTATTCACACCAACGCTCACCAACTTGTTTGGTAATACCGTATACAGTAGTTGGTTCGCAAATAGTGTGCTGAGGAGTATTGTCTCTAGGTGTTGTAGGACCAAAAACAGCAATACTGCTAGGCCAATATACTTTTTTTATGGTACCGCCTTTAGCTAGGTTTAAAACATGAAAAAGCGAATTCATATTAAGATCCCATGCTTCCATAGGATATTTTTCGCCAGTAGCGCTTAGAAGCGCTGCCATAAGATATACCGTGTCTATATTATGGTTTATACAGCAATCTTTAATGGCATTAAAATTCTTAGCGTCAATAATTTCAAAAGGGCCAGAGTTTACTAAATCTAATTTTCTGGTATTAATGTCGCTTGCTATAACATTGTCCGCACCATGTATTTCTCTAAGCTTAGTAGTGAGTTCCGTGCCTATTTGTCCACAGGCACCAATGATTAATATTTTAGAAGGCATAAGTGTAATTAAAGGATTCTCAAAAATATGAAGAATTTAGATGTTCAAAAATTAAAATTTTCAAAAAAAATAATGTTTAAGTAAAAAGTTGATAATCTATATTTTAAGAATATACTATAATATGAAAATATTAGTTTCAGTATATTTACAGCAAATAAATTACTTTATGAGAGTTGGGCTTATTCTTTTTAATCTATGTTTTCTTCTTCTTTTTAATTGCGGTGAGGATATGCCATCTTCTGAAATAAAGACTGAAGAAAATAAAGGACAACAGCCTGTAATTACCGCTAAAGCTATTGAAGGTTTTAAATATACAGATTACGTATTGAGTACAAGGGGTGAAAATGCTGTTGCAAATTGGGCTAAATATCAAGAATTAGCTATACAGGTTAATTATCTCAAAAAAGCGGATTTATCATTTTTTAATGGAGATAAGGCCCTTTTAAAAGGATTTATAGATACTCTGAAGTTGAAAACGCCTCCAATACTTACCTCAAATCCAATAATTTCTAGAACTGCAATTATTGAAACTTCCATTTTAAGATTGAATGAAAATTTAACGCTGGATAATATTGATAACCAGCTAAAACTTGAAAGTGTAAAAGAGGTACTGGTTGCATTTTCTAATCTTAACTATCAGATTAATAAAAAATTAGAACGCGATTTCTATGAAAAAATACAATCTGAATATTAGATAAAAATATTGTAATACAACAAAAAATGCTGCCCTATTGGGCAGCATTTTTTGTTTAAAGCAATTAGAAAAATGACTTAATTCTTTTTATTCGCAGCAGCAGCTTGTTGTGCTTTCTGGCTTTCTAAACCTTGTCTGCTAACTTTTGCAAGATTAAAATTAGGATCAATAGCTAAGGCATCGTTCATAAGTTTAATTGCGGCATCAACATTTGCTGTTCTGTTCTCGGTAAACGTTAATAAACCTTTCAAGCATAAAAGTGCTGCTTTCATAGATGTTTCGTATGGTTGCTGAGTTTCGTAAAAGGCACGTTTCATATCATCTTTTACATTAGCAAGACCATATTCAATATTAGATTTTGCACCGGCTAAATCTTTCACCTGAATTTTCATGTCAGCCATTTCATAAGCTAAATAAACGCTAGGTTCTCTTTTAAATAAAACCTCATAGTGTTCTAAAGCCAATTTTGGCTGATTAAGGTTTTTAAGTGCTAAAGCTTTCACTTCAACATTCATATCAGAGTCTGAATCGTTTTTTTCTACACCAATAGTGTTAAGCGCTTGCAAATATTTACCTTCAGAAAGGTATAAATATGCTAAGGTGTCTTTTCTTGCTACAGAAGGTTCTAATATATTAAGGTGTGTTAAGGCGTTAATAATACCTTGTACATCACCTTGCTTTTTCATCTCCTTGTAATAAGCCTCGTAGTGTGTTTTTAAATCTGCATTACTCTGGGCAAAAACACTTACCGAGAAAAGCATGACAACTGCAATTGTAATCTGTTTCATTATAAATATAAATTTTGAGGGCTAAAACTATAAAATTTTGATAATATAGCTCTTAATAAACTATTAATTTCTATAGTGCCTGTTTAAAACTGTAATTCAAAAGCTGTTCCAACTTTGTACTTTCTATTATTTTTCCGTCACTTTTTTCTAAATCGTTAAATTTTGGCAAGTCTAGTTGATGCTCTTTACAATAAGCAGTGTAGTAATCTTTTTTTGTTGGATGATTAGGGTATGCTGCATTAAATACTTTATTCCACATATTATTTTTTAAGATTAAAGTAATGATGTTAATACAGTCTTCTTTATGAATGAGATTTACAGGAGCATTTGGATTAGAAAGGTTTGTTTTACCTGCTAAGTATATTGCTGGGTGTCTTTGCGCATCGAATAAACCACCAAACCGAATAATAGTTGTATTAAAATTGGTGTTTTTTTTAAGTATATCTTCTATTGCAATAAGTTGTTTACTGCTGTTAGAGGCTGCATTTGGTACAGAATCAGCATTAACAATAGGGAAATGTACTTCGTCTTCAAAAACAGAAGTAGAACTTATGTAAATAATGTTTTTAATGTTTTCAGATTGAATAGCATTAATTAAATGCCATATTTCTGCTATATGATTTTTGTTTGGGTTTTTTCTTAAACCAGGTGGAATATTTATTATTACAGTGTCACTTCCTTTTAAAAAATCATTATAATCTCCAATTATTCCATCTTCGTTTAACTGAATTTTAAATGCTTCAATATTGGCATCACTAATTGCTTTTAGTTTTCCTTCTGATGTTGAAGACCCTTTTACTTTGTAGCCCTTATCTACAAAGTTTTTTGCAAGTGGAAAACCAAGCCAGCCACAGCCAATAACGCTAATTTGTTTCTTCAAAATATGAGAATAATTTTAAGTTAAAAATACGCAACAATTGCGTATTATTTTTTTCATTTTGCTAACCAATTAATTTTCAGTAACTTTAAATAAACACTAAAATTTAAATGTTATGGGAATAAAAAGTTTTCAAGGTGCACGTAAGCAACAACAGAATACTGTACCAGCAACAGCACTAAAAGTAAGGGACTACATGTCTACTAATCTTATAACGTTTAAACCAGAACAAACGGTACAAGAGGTTGTAGAGTCTTTAATAAAGTATAAAATTTCTGGTGGACCAGTAGTTAATGACAGACAAGAGTTGGTTGGTATTATCTCTGAAGGGGATTGCCTTAAACAACTTAGTGAAAGTCGTTATTATAACATGCCTTTAGAGCACGATAATGTAGAAAAGCGTATGGCAAGAGATGTTGAAACCATTGACGGCAACATGGATGTTTTTGATGCTGCCAATAAATTTTTAAACTCTAAGCGCAGACGTTTTCCAATAGTAGAAAATGGCAAATTGGTAGGTCAGATTAGTCAAAAAGATATTCTTAAGGCAGCTTTAGAACTTAAAGGTGAAAACTGGAACAGTACTACTAAAGGCTAATCGTCTCGTTTTACCAAAGCATAATAATCTCCTTCTAAAGGTAAATACCCTTGATCGTACACAAAGTAATATATTGCCCCTGCTTTTGTGGTGTATATGCTTGTGAAATAGTTAAAATCAAACCCTTTCTCTATAAGTTTGGCTCTAGAACATTTGGTCTTTTTATTAGGATTGAGAGCTTCTAATATTCTGTAGTTTTTTCTAAGTCTATTATTAGTGTTTCTTATAAGATTTTTAGAGTCTTTGTTAATGCGATTATTGTGTGCATTTCTGCAACTATCACTACAAAACTTTTTGTCAATTCGACCAACAATTCTATCTCCGCACTCAGGACACTTTTTATGCATATGCTTGTTTTTATAACAATACAAATTACAAAATATTAAATTACAAAAGATTACAAAGAAGCTGAAAGGCTTTTCTTATAGAATATTACTATATATCTAAGTTTTATTCTTTACATTTGAAACGTTAAGATTTATAAGGGGAATCTTAATATAATCCATTGAACTATTAAAATTAATAGCCAACACAAGGCACCTCTGCATAGAGGTGCTTTTTTATAGAGGTATACTAAAGTGTTGTTTAGAATGTTTTAGGATATTGATTCCCACTCATTCTGTACTTTGTTTAGTTTTATTAAGTATGGAATTAGAAGAGCCAACTCTAACCTAATTGTAATAATAGATCCGTCTTGAACAAAGGGCAGAATTAGCATAGAAGCGATGCAAAGAACAATTCCGATAATGGCGTCTACTTTTCCAATTTTTATGGCAAAATCTTTTTCAAACCATAATGCGAATGCTGTAATTCCTTTTAGAAACCCAATTGAAATAACCATTAGCCCGATTAAAGAAAAAGGTTCGTTTGTTTCAAATCCATAAAAGGCAAGGTCAGGCTTAATATTTGTAAACCCTAGAATTAAACAAACTAAAGCCAGAACTCCAAATAGCATAAAAAGCCAACAGAAAAGTTGAATCCACCACGGAAGAAGTTTTCTTCTTCTAGAAGTATTATTTTCGAATTCTTCGAATAAGCTTTCTGTAGAGGTGGTTTCTTCCATATTTTTTAAAGTTTCTAATCTAAATCAAACGTAGGTGTAACGCAAGAAATAAGTTTATCATTAACAGTAGCTCCTACATACCCAAGGCCTTTTAAGTAATAAAATTTGAATGTGCCGTTTTTTAAATTAGCTTCAATTACCATTAGGTTTTTGTAATTGCACAAAGGTGTTTTTAATGTTCCGTTATAAGTAAGAATCGTGTATTCGCCTTCACCACTTGCAGTTTTCCAATTGTGCCCTTTTTTAAACTTTGCGTTGTATCGTATGGTTTCGTTTTCGCAACATTCTTCATATTGATAAATGACTCCGTCTTCTTCTCTTAGATATAGCTTCTCGGTATTACCACTTTCCCATTTCTGTAAATACTCAAAATAAGTCTTTCCGTTAAGTTCTTTGGTGCCATTTTTTGTTTCAACATAATGTGTATCTGCCCAAAAGAATTTTTTCTCTTTAATCACAAGTGGAAAGTAGCTTCCATCTTTATTCTCATCACAGAAGTTTTGACCTTCCTTGAGTTGTGCAAACATTTTTGGAATCGTTAAAAGAACTAGTATTAAGATAAGTGCTTTTCTCATAATCAATTTTTAGAGTACATTATTTATTTGTTTTTTAAACACATTCAGTATGTAATCAGTATCCTTTTTTAGATTTTAATCCATCAATATTATGGTTGTTTTTGTGCTTACAACCAAAAATTAAAAAGACTATAAATATTAGAATTCTATGCATTATGCGTTTTCAGCTAATTTCAACTTGTAAGTACTGGCATTTTTTATAATTTTTGCTTTAATAACCTCGTAATCTTCAATTTCTTTGGGTATTGAAATTTTACCATTACCAGTTGTAAAATCATAATCCTTAGATTTTATAACAATTTCATTTGTTTTAATCGCAGTAGATTCAATATCACTAAACTTAATGGTTTGATTAAACTTTACACCATATCGATGCTCGTTTCTAGAAACTCCTACTTTGTTCATTAAATTAAGCTGTTCTTTATCTAGTAATTTTGATACTGATTCTTCGGAAAAAACAAAACAAGTAAGGTCTATTAAATTTTTGATTTGAGACAAACTTGATGTATAGATTACACCCAAAATAATTAGAAAAAAGATAATAAGTGGCAGCATTAAAATTTTGTGTACTCCGTAAGAATATGTAAAAGCAAACATTGGAACGAGAAAAAATAAAAGGCCAATTGCACTAATCCTCATTTTTTTCTTTGTTTCTCTGCTTACATAGTCATCAATGCCTTCTTTTTTTATGTAATACGTTTTCATATGTACTTATTTGGGTAATAAAAATGTGATAAGTTATAAAAGCAGTCCAAATAAAATGCTTGAAATACTTTTATAAAATATGATGATTTTTCTAAAAAATTCATTGGTTTTGTGTGCGTTTGAGGTAGTGAAGTTAATAATTAATACTTTGCTACTGCAAGATTAAGTTTAGTTTTAAAACTAAGTTACTGGCATCAATCCTTCTATCATTTTTATCCCAAGCGTCTTGTATACCTTCTTCCTCAAAGAAGTCTTTAATAAGCTTAATTCTTTGTGTGGCAACTGAGTCTTTTCGGGTTCCGTTTTGTAACTCAGAATGTCTTGTGACGAGTTCTATATAGTTTAGCTTTTTTGAATCTTTTGCATAGTCTGAAAACTGAATGACAGTAGATCTAAAATTCCATAATTCACTTGCATCAAAACTATTAACAATACTATACAGATTTCTTTTTAAGTGTTGATTTTTAAAGGTATCGTTTATTTTTTTTAAGTCACTTTTTGAAAATGTTTTGCTGTAAATATCATCTCTTCCCATTTGGGTGGATGTCATTTTTACTGCTTCGTAATCTTTTAGCTTATTAAAATTGGTATTTAAAAAGACTTCAAATTTTAGTTCGTTGTAGTCTTCAAAATAAATGTAAGAGTCGTCCATCAATGTAATTTCTAGTGTAGATTGGTTCATTTTCATTTTAGATGAACTAACCTTGTATAAGTTCTCAAAGTTTGTGGTTTGAGGAGGTTTTTTGTCACTACAATTTAATAGAACCAGAAATAGAAGTAAGGTTGGTGTAAGTTTTAATTTCAAGTGTTTCGGTTTTTATTTTAATTACATTGTAATTCCATATTCGACAATATTCCCATTATAATCAACTTTGAATATTCTTCCGCCACCAAGCTTTTGAGATAATTCATTTGTCCTTTTTTTAACGAGTAATAAATCGGCAGAGATAAAAACAGGGATATACAGATCATTATTTAGTTTTAAAAACCTGTTTGTTTTTTTATATAATTCATTAGAATAGATACAAACAGATGCTTTACTACAACTATTTAAAGTCAAATATGTTTCTTCAGCCCAATTTTCTGAATCAGATACAGTGATGTAGAAATAGTCATCTTTAGATTCATTTTTTCTCTCATTATAAATTTCTGTTATTTTTTGTGAAGCTTTTTCGGATAACTCATAAATAATTCGGTCATCAAAATCCTTGTTTTTAGTACAGCCATTGAATATTGGTATTAGTAGTATGTAAAATATGTATTGTTTCATTAATAGTTCTGTTCAATATATTATGGTTTATCCACGTTATTTTAGTTCATATTCAATTTCTATTGTTAACCTCGGTTTTTCGTAATTAGAATCATCCAAAGGGCAGAACTTGATTAATTTTGGAAAACTACAATTACCAACTTTTTCAAATTCTGCAACATAACGTTCATACCTAGTTGTTTCACCTTGAGTATTAAATCCGTGAATAATTAACTGCCCTTCTATTTTTAAAACCTTATCAGATTCTGTGGTTATTTCAATATCCTTTAAATAGTGGTTAATGTTTTCAAGTTCACTTTCTACGTGTATTTTGTTCCCTTTGGTAACAATCTTGTCGGTTGAAGAGAAAAAAGGAAAAGTAGCCACTCCGGTTATGTCTTTGCTTGTAGAAGAAAGGTATAGTTCTGTATCTTTTTCTGTTCTTGGATATTTGTCTTTTACATTACCGATTGAGTCATATCGAAAAACAGTAATCGTGAATTTTCGTTTTAAAATGGTTTCTAATCCACATTTTTGATAATCAAAAAGAGGTTCAATAACTTTTTCTTCTTTCACTAAAATTTCATCTGGAATAGTGTTTTGAATGTCTTTTTTAATTAGTTCAGTTATTTTATTTTTAAGATTATCGTATGGTTCTATCATTACAAAATAGCCCCAAAGTTTAATGCCTTTTCCAATAAATTCCTTTCCTTCTTTAGTTTGGAATAAAAACATATGCTCAAAAAAGGAACCTCCTACACCAACTTTATCAATCTCTTTGTCAGTTTCTCCGTTTTCTTTGAGAACATGGAGATTGAAATAATATTTTGTTCTTACTTTTTTTGGACTTCCTTTTAATTCATATGTCTTTTGTAGTTTCTTCTTCTTAAAAGTCTGAAAAACATAAAGTGTATTGTTGTGAAGGTAGTTAGACAATAACTCATGCTTTTCCTTATCATCATTGTCGTCAAAATTAGGGTTCGCTTTCAGTATTTCTTTTAGAGGATCTTTGAAATAGACTTTTACTTTTAAACCCTCTAGCTTAAAATTGTCAACAAGTTCAAAATCTGTTAAATCTTGTGCTTGGGTTACTGAAAAAAAGAGTATAAAAAATAGAAGAGATGTTGTTCGCATTATATTTTAAAATTGATCAATAGCTTTTAAAATTATAGCCGTTGGTGTTATTATTAGTCCAATGAAGAAAATATATTTTCCGTGTTCTCTGTCATTTGTAGCATAAGAATATACTTTCTGTCCGTTGGGCAATGTTTTTTTAGAGGTCCATAAAGAATAACCAATTAATAAACCTAAAAACCCTCCTAAAATTGCAAAAGCGTATCCAGCAATAATCCAAGGTCTTTGATTCCCTTCGGGTTTTGCTAAATCTTTAAGTCTTTCATTTTTTAAGGAGTCGAGAAGATTTTTGTCTACAGATTCCCCTCTTTGCTTAAGTAGTTTTTGAGCAAGAGTGTAGTCAAACGCACTCCATTCATCAGACTTTAGCAAAATTTCATAAAGCTCCTCGTTTGTAAACTCAAACAAATAATAATCTTTATTTATTTGATCTATTAAATTTTCTGCGCTTTTTTCAAGAATTTCTTCGGCACTTTTAAAGTCAGATTGTTTAATTCTTATTTCATATTCATTTTGTATTGTGCTTCCAGAAAATGTAATGTCCACAGGTGGAACGTTATCATCTATTAGAGACTCAATACCATGTTCGTTAAGCAGTTCTTTTAATTCACTTGCTTGTTCTAAAGTTGGGAATTTTTTAAATATTGAATAATCTTCTTTCATTAACGATTTATGATTTAAAAACTACTTATCGCGGAATTTGGTTACAGGGAAATTACAGCTTTTATTCAACAATTTTTGAAATGATGCTTTCGCCTCTAATTATAACATCTTCTGTGTCTACTACTTTTATCTTAACATTATTAAAAATATAGGTGTCGTTAGGTTTTGCTTGTCTCATCAACTTTTTTAGCATTGGGCTATTGTTATCTAAATTTTCATAGCTTTCAGCGCTCTTGTCTTCATTATGAATTATAATTAAGTCCATAGAATGCACTTTGAAAACACAATCGTAATTAAAGTCCATTAATGTAGCCATAAAACCATTAAAACGATCTTTTAATTCTTTTGAAGACAGGGTATTTATACTCCTAGTTCTATATCTTAAAATAGGTGCTGGAATAACCTTCTTATAAAAGCTTACGGTATCTAACTTAGTTCCGTATTTCACTAAAAGATAACTTCGTTTATAGTTTTTAGAATAAATATTGTAACCGTGTTCAGAATGTTTATGTTTTTCAATTATCCCATTATGCATTGAAATATCAAGCTTTAAATTTTTATCGTTTGGTATAATTGTAAAGTAATTTCTGGCACCAATATACAGGTCTAATTTTCCAATTGGATGATTATTTTTTACCGAACGCGTAGGCACATATATCGTATAATCTTTTTCTTCTTTATGATTTCCTTTTGTTGATGAGCATCCTGTTAGAGTTATTGAGAAAATGACCAAAAGTAGTTTTACGATGTCTTTGTTTTTCATAAATGTAAATTGTAATTACAGAATGCTAGTGTCAATATTTTGTAATTTTTATTCTTTCCAATTTAATGCCAGACCCATTTTTCTTTTCACTATCTTATATTCAATAAAAAGAAGTGAGTAAAAAATTATATTTACTATTAAAATAGATCCCAAATCACTTTCTAAGCGTCCATTTTGAATTGAATATACTAAATTCAAAATCAAGCCAATAGTCAATAAAATTAAAATGACCATTGAGATTAATTTCAATCTCAACTTATATTCCTGAAAATTCGTTTTGTCAAACGTCACAATTATCTTTGGAAGTAATCTTTCAAATGGTGTTATGATTCTTAGCAAATCAATTTTTCTGTCGTTTTCATAACCTA
>JASBSE010000592.1 GCA_030149115.1 Winogradskyella sp.
ATTAACTTTAGACTTAAATAACACCAACTAAAGAGCCATGAGTCAAGATTATAACAATCCTGCGTTTAAAAAATTGCTTCAAAAATTACAGGAAGAAAGCTGGCAACTAGAGTTGCTTATTTCTGGTTTTGCCATATTTGGATTGTTTTCGGCATATCCAACGCTTCAAGTGGCTTCAAAAGCTGCTCAAAATGATAACAATGTTCAGCTCACTGTTTTCTTGTTTGTAGCATTAGCAGCCTGTTCTATCTTAATTTTTAATCTTTTGCTCCATGTGCTTTTACGTGGTTTGTGGATTGGTGCCTTGGGCTTACGATATATTTCTGGAGATATTGATTATGAGAAATTAAATTACGGTAAAAAGTTTTCAGGATACTTAGAAAAGAAAGTCGGTTCGTTTGACCGTTACATTGCCCGATTAGAAAACTACTGTAGTGTTATTTTTGCGATATCATTTATGTTAATCTTTTACGTTCTTGCATTTGCTTTGACGTTTACAATTATAGGCTTAATAATAAGCTTTATGATTGACGGAAATGATTCAAGTTCTGTACTTCTTTGGATTGGAATTCCGCTTCTAGTATTTATGGTCATAGGGATGTTCCTGACCTTTTTTGATTTTTTATCGCTCGGTTTATTAAAAAAGAAAAATTGGATTAGCAAACTATATTTCCCTTTTTACTGGGTGTTTAGCTTTATAACGCTTGCCTTCTTGTACAGACCTTTGGTCTATAACTTCTTGGATAACAAATTCGGTAAAAGGTTGAGTTTTCTTTTAGTTCCTGTCTATTTTGCCTTGTTGATGATTACAACTTTGAATTATAATCATTCTAACTATTTTGAGTTTGATGAGAACTCCAACAGCTTTGTCGCTAATTCTTACAATTACGAAAATGAACTTGTTGACGAATCAGACTTTATTGAAGATATCGCTATAAATAGTAAAGTAATTTCTGAGCCCTTCGTAAAAGTCTTTATTGTTTTTGATGATTATATAGAAGATGAACTTTACAAGTTTAGCCCAAAACTAAAACCCGAGTCTGATGATAGAGGTATAAAGTCGAAATTTATCATCATTAATGGCAATAAGCTCTCTGATAATAAAACTTTGCAACAGGAGTATTTAAAAACTTTCAATTCTATTTATTCAGTAAAGGTTGATTCTACAGTATTTAAATCTGAATTTGTTCTCGGAAAAACCATCAAAAACCAAAAAGGATTTGAAACCTATATAGGTATTAAAAATCTATCTGAAGGCAAACATCAGCTGAAAGTTATTAGAAAACGAATAAGAAAATCGGATACGACGTCTGTATTAGATGCAAATATTCCTTTTTGGTACTACCCAGATTAATACGATAGTTTTTGATTAAAATACTGCTTTAACAAAGGCACCTGAATAGCAACCATTACTGCCAACAATACTGTAGCATACATTAAGGTACTTGAAAAGTCTACGGATAAGTTATTGAATACATCAAACGATATTTCTGGTAAATTATAACGCTCCGAAAGGCTTGAGGAATCACTAGACTTATTTAAAATAACGTTTACAATTAGAGCCACAAAACCTAAACCTAACAACCACCAAACGTATTTAGGAATTAATGGCTTATAAACAATAGTTTTAGTTTCTGAAAGCAATTCTATTTTAGACATTACATCATTGGTAAAATTTACTGGTGCTTTTTCTAAACTATCATTAGCCATTAACTTATCGACTAATTCTTCT
>JASBSE010000379.1 GCA_030149115.1 Winogradskyella sp.
AGAGGTTTATTCTAACATGACTGAGCGCGTAGATGCAGCCAGAGATATTGTTGGAAAACCATTAACACTTTCAGAAAAAATATTATATGCTCATCTTTGGGATGGTAAACCTACAAAACCATTTACCAGAGGTAAGGATTATGTAGATTTTGCGCCAGATAGAGTAGCATGTCAAGATGCAACAGCACAAATGGCATTACTTCAGTTTATGCAAGCAGGTAAGCCAAAAGTTGCTGTTCCTACTACCGTACATTGTGATCACTTAATTCAAGCAAAAGAGGGTGCAGCTACAGACTTAAAACATGCAAATAACACAAGTAGTGAAGTTTTTAATTTTTTAGAATCTGTATCTAATAAATATGGTATTGGTTTCTGGAAACCAGGTGCTGGTATCATCCATCAAGTTGTATTAGAAAACTATGCTTTTCCAGGTGGAATGATGATTGGTACAGACTCACATACAGTTAATGCTGGTGGGCTAGGTATGGTTGCCATCGGTGTTGGTGGTGCTGATGCTGTAGACGTTATGGCAGGTATGGCTTGGGAGCTTAAGTTTCCTAAGTTAATTGGTGTAAGATTAACAGGGAAATTATCTGGATGGACTGCACCGAAAGATGTTATCTTAAAAGTAGCTGAAATACTTACTGTGAAAGGTGGTACAGGTGCTATTGTTGAATATTTTGGACCAGGAGCTACATCTATGTCTTGTACTGGTAAAGGTACAATTTGTAACATGGGAGCAGAGATAGGAGCTACAACTTCTACATTTGGTTATGATGATTCAATGGAGCGTTATTTACGAGCTACAGATAGAGCAGATGTTGCTGATGAGGCTAATAAAATTAGAGAATATCTTACTGCAGATGCAGAGGTATATGCAAATCCTGAGCAGTATTTTGATCAGGTAATTGATATCAATCTTTCAGAGTTAAGCCCATTATTAAATGGTCCTTTTACTCCAGATTTATCAACACCTGCAGGTAAAGAGATGACAGAAAAGGCTACTGCAAATGATTGGCCTTTAGAGGTAGAATGGGGACTTATAGGTTCTTGTACAAACTCGTCTTATGAAGATTTATCAAGAGCATCTTCTATTGCTCAGCAAGCTTTAGACAAAGGATTAAAAACTAAAGCAGAATTTGGTATTAATCCAGGCTCTGAGCAAGTGCGTTACACTGCTGATAGAGACGGAATACTTGAAGTTTTTGAAAAATTGGACGCTAAAATATTTACAAATGCTTGTGGTCCTTGTATTGGGCAATGGGCTAGATATAGTGATCCTAAAAATGCACCAAAAAATAGTATAGTCCATTCATTTAATAGAAACTTTGCTAAACGTGCTGACGGGAATCCTAACACTCATGCCTTTGTAGCATCACCAGAGATGGTTGCTGCAGTTGCTATTGCAGGTCGATTAGATTTTAACCCAATGACTGATAAGTTGATTAATGAGAATGGGGAAGAAGTAATGTTAGATGAGCCAACAGGATGGGAATTACCACCAAAAGGTTTCGAAGTTAAAGAAAATGGTTACTTAGAGCCAGTTGCAGATGGTAGTGGTGTAGAGGTAACTGTAAAACCAGATTCGGAAAGATTACAATTACTAACACCTTTTGAGCCTATTGGAGATTCTGTTACGGGTGCTAAATTATTAATCAAGGCGTTTGGAAAATGTACAACAGACCATATTTCGATGGCTGGTCCTTGGTTACGTTTTAGAGGGCATTTAGATAATATTGCAAATAACACTTTAATAGGTGCTGTAAATGCCTTTAATAAGAAAACAAACTTCGTTAAAAACCAATTAACTGGTGAATATGGTGGTGTACCAGATACACAGAGAGTTTATAAGAAAAATGGTATTTGGTCTGTTGTAATCGGTGATCATAACTATGGAGAAGGTTCTTCTAGAGAGCATGCGGCTATGCAGCCTAGACATTTAGGTGTTGCTGCTGTTATAGTAAAATCTTTTGCACGTATCCATGAGACTAACCTTAAAAAGCAAGGTATGCTAGGTCTTACTTTTGCGAACGAAGCAGATTATGATTTAATCCAAGAGGATGATACATTTAACTTCTTAGATTTAAACGAGTTTGCACCAGATAAGCAATTACATGTAGAAGTTGTACACGCAGATGGTTCTAAGGATGTAATTGCCTTGAATCATACTTATAATGATGCACAAATTCAATGGTATAAAGAAGGTTCTGCACTTAATTTAATTAAGAAGCAAAACGCTTAATAAGTTTTATATTTAATAGATAAAAAACTCTCAGTTTAATAACTGGGAGTTTTTTTTGTTATTTACTGAAAGGTGTAATAAAATAATACGACTTTAATTTTAACTCAATTAAATCTTTCTTTAGTCATGAATTCTATTTGGATTCTCGAAGATGTAAATTTATTTAATTTACTCTGTCCTCATAAGTTTAAACAATATAAAGCTTGTCATACATTTGATGCCTATAAAAAAAGTGATTATATATATTTTGAAGAAGATGCTGCTAACAAGGTATATTTAATAGAAAAAGGTAAAGTTAAAATAGGCTATTACAATGAGGATGGTACGGAAGTCGTTAAGGCAATTTTAAGAAAGGGCGAATTGTTTGGTGAGAAAGCAATTTTAGGTGAAGAAAAGCGTGATGAGTTTGCTCAGTCTCTAGATAATCAAACCTCTATTTGTCCAGTTGGAGTAGATACAATGCATGATTTGATGAGAGACAACAAAACCTTTAGTCTTAGAATTTATAAGTTTATAGGTTTTAAGTTTAAAAAATTAGAACGTCGACTTCAGTTGTTGCTATTTAAGGATTCTAAAACCAGACTATTAGAGTTTTTGAATGAGTTGTGTACTGATTATGGTTATGATTGTGAGAAAACAGGTGACCATATTATTAATCATCCGTATACACAAAAAGATATAGCATCCTTAATAGGTATTTCTCGTCCAACATTAAATATCTTAATGAATGAGCTGAAGGAAGAAGATGTCATTGATTTTAACCGTCGACAAATTAGAATTTTTGGTACTTCGGCGTAACTTTGTGATTAATGAAAAGAAAATTTAAGAAGAGCAATATTGCATTTATAGTTATAATTGTGCTGCTCATCATTCCGCAAACAAGACAGTTTATTCAAATATGGATTCATAAAGGAGTGGCTTTAGTTAATCCTGTAAATGAGGTTTCATTAGAAGAAAGAGTTAAGCTAGAAAGTTATGATTGGCAATTGGTAAAAGAAAACAAAGCTACTTATAATTTGAAGCAAGCTGAAGGAAAGGTAGTATTGATAAATTTCTGGGCAACTTGGTGTCCTCCTTGCATTGCAGAAATGCCAAGTCTTCAGGATTTATATAGTGATTATGGTGATAAGGTGGATTTTCTATTTATTACAACCGATAGTTTTGAGGTAGTAAAAGCTTTCAAAAATAAAAATAATTACACTTTTCCTGTTTATATAAGAAGGTCTGATTATCCAAAAGAATTAATTACAAAGTCCATTCCTCGTACTTTAATAATTAATAAAACAGGTGATATCATTATAGATAAGTCAGGCGCTGTAGATTGGAATAATGATAGTATTCGTGAGCAATTAGATCAATTGCTATCCGAATGATTATTTAAAATATTTAAAAGGTACAATGAGCATTCCAAAATTTTCACCATGCTCCTTACCCAAGTGTTTATGATGAATTTTGTGGGCACGTCTTACACCTCTTGCGTATTTATTGTCAATATTTCTTAACCATTTAAAACGTTGGTGAATAAAAATGTCGTGTACTACAAAGTAAGCGATACCATAAAATAATATGCCCAAACCTATGGGTAAGGTGTACCATATATCTTCGTAATTCCATAGGTAAAAACAAGTCATACTTACAATAGCATAAAAAATAAAAAACGCGTCAGTGCGCTCAAACCAGCTGTCGTGGTCTTTTTGGTGATGGTCTTTGTGCAAACTCCAAAGAAATCCATGCATAATATATTTATGGGTAAACCAAGCGTTAAACTCCATAATGAAGAATGTTCCAAAAAAGATTAAGATCCAATAAAAAGTTTGCATAATACTTTGGTTGTGAGTTATAATAAATTTAAATGAAATTTCACGTAACTGCGCGTAAGTAGCTCAATTTTTTTGTAATTAGGCACTCTAATTCTAGCCGATTTTATCTCTAAAGCAGGTGTTTGTTTTAATTTTTGTAATAGTTTATTGTAATAACGATAAGCCATAAACACTCCAAAACGGGCTTCAAGAGGTAGGCGTTTTATGCCTTGTAACCCTTTAGCAAAGTCAGCTTCAATATCATCAATAATTGCTTTTTTTGAAGCCTCATCTAATTGATTTAAGTCTGTGTTAGGGAAATAGGTTCGACTCAAATCTTCAAAATCAGCTTTTAAGTCTCTTAGAAAATTTACTTTCTGAAAAGCGGAACCCAAACTCATGGCAGAGTCTTTAAGATCTTCATACTTTTCATTATCTCCTTTTACAAAAACTTTCAGACACATTAATCCTACAACATCAGCCGAGCCATAGATGTAGTTTTTGTATTCTTCTTCGGTGAGATAGTCTTTTTTGTACAAGTCTAATCGCATGCTGTTCATAAAGGCTTCAACCAGATGCTTATCTATATTATATTTGTGATAAGTATCCTGAAAAGAGTTTAGGATTGGGTTCAAACTTATTCTATCCTTTAATGCAGCTTCTAAATCAGTTTCAAAATTGTTGAATAGCTTTTCTTTGTCATAATCGTGAAACGTGTCCACAATCTCATCTGCAAAACGAACAAAACCATAAATGTTGTAAATATCTTGTCTAATGCTATCTGAAAGCATCTTTGTTGCCATAGAAAATGACGTACTGTAAGCGTTAGTTACTAACTTGCTACATTCTTTGGAAACACTGTCAAAAATTGATTTCATAATACGGTCTTTTTTTTCTATGCGATTAAACTTCGTTTTTAAGGATGAGATCAGAAACTAA
Source organism: Winogradskyella sp. (assembly GCA_030149115.1). Taxonomy (GTDB): domain Bacteria; phylum Bacteroidota; class Bacteroidia; order Flavobacteriales; family Flavobacteriaceae; genus Winogradskyella. The sequence goes on from JASBSE010000379.1 coordinate 4,981, forward strand.
TTTTCCTGAAATTAATGATGGAGGTACACCTGGGCCAGGAACAGTTAATTGCCCTGTAAAGTATAGTCCATCTACTTTTTTGCTTTTTAATTTTGGTCTTAAAAAAGCAGTCTGTCTTAAGGTATTTGCCATACCATAGGCGTTTCCTTTGTATGAATTGTATTCACTTATAAAATCGTTAACACAAAAGGATTCTTTAAACAGAATACTGTCTTTTATTTTCTGTTTTGTTAAGCTTTCGAAACGATTTATGATAATATCAAAATATTGTTCTCTTAGCTGAGGTGTGTCTTCTAGTCCAGGTGCAATAGGTATTAGAAAAAAACCTGTTTCGCACCCTTCTGGAGCCATACTTTTATCTGTTACAGAAGGAAAGTTAACATAAAATAATGGATTTTCTGGCCATTTAGGATTATCATATATATCTTCTGCATGATTTTCAAAGTTGGTATCAAAAAACAAATTATGATGCTCTATATCTTTTAGTCTTTTATTAAAACCAACATAAAAGAGTAGAGAAGAAGGAGCAAAGGTGCGTTTGTCCCAATAAGATTCTGAATATTGTCTGAGGTTTTTATCCAATAGTGTTTCAGAATGATGATAGTCTGCACCACTTAAAACCACATCTGAGGCTACAAAATTACCATTAACAGTTATACCTCTTGTTTTTCCGTTTTCAACATTAATTTTACTAACATTATTGTTGGTGTGTATTGTAACACCTAAGCTTTCAGCTAAGCTTTTCATTGCCTTAATGATTTCATACATACCACCTTTTGGATGCCATGTGCCCAGACCAAAGTCGGCAAAGTTCATAAAGCTATAAAATGAAGGTGTTTGGCTAGGTTTAGCACCTAAAAACAAAACAGGAAATTCTAGCGTAGAAATAAGCTTTGGATTTTTAAAGTTTTTTCTAACCTCAGTGCTAATTGTTTTAAAAAAGCGATCTACACGTGTAATGGTGTCTTTTGTAACTAATTCAAAAGGAGAAATACCTGGTTTTAATACCACCTTGTTAATGGCTATATTGTAATGGTCTTGCGCTTGAGCAATAAATTTGCGTAATGCTTTAGAACTGCCATATTCAATGCGTTCAAACTCTTCACAAATTTGATCCATATGGTCCCCAATAGTAATTACATCATCTGAGAAGAAAATTTTATAGGCAGGGCTCAGTTTGTCTAATTCATAGTAGTCGTTCGTACTTTTGTTAAAGTCGTTAAAGAACTTTTCAAAAATATCTGGCATCCAATACCAACTCGGTCCAATATCAAAAGTAAAACCATCTCTAATTAATTGTCTTGCTCTTCCTCCTACAGTATTATTTTTTTCAAAAATGGATACCTTATATCCAGCATTTGCCAGATAGCAAGCTGCTGATAGTGAAGAAAAACCCGAGCCTATTATTGAAATGGTTTTATTCATTATTCTATTGAGTTTGTAAGAGATTTAATAGACTTAAATGTTTTTATTCGCTTTGGTAAGTTCTCTGTATTAGAACTTTCTAATATTTTACCCAAAAGCCAAAGGTTAGAATTATGATTTTTTAATAATAAATCTTCAAAGTCCTTAAGATATTTATTTAAATCCTCAGTACTTGGGTTTACAGTTAAATATGAAATAAAAACTAAATCGTCATAATAGTTTTGTAAATCTTTTAAACTTATAATAGGAACACTTTGGCCTAAATAAATACAATGGTAGTCTTTCTTTGATAATAGGTAATTAACAAACATTAATCCAAGTTCGTGTATCTCATTTTCTGGTAAATAAAGTACAAATGTTTTTGTAGACTGGTTTTGTTGCTTGGCTTGCATTAACTCAGTGTTGATTAAAATCTTTTGCCTTATTAAACCTGAAACAAAATGCTCGTGAGCAGGTGTTATAGTATCTGTTTGCCATAATAAGCCTATTTCTGTTAATAGAGGAATAAAAATGCTGTAGAAAATACTCTCGAAGTCCTTATCTTTTAAGAGCGACTCGTAAGTTTTATAGAATAAAGACTGATCAAAATTTAGCATTGACAATTTAAAAGCATTAATGGCATGGCTTTCTAAATTGTTTTCGTTTGCAATCTCCTTTACTAGTTTTGGTATTTTTTCTTCATCTATGGTCGCAATCTTAGAGATTTTATAGCCATTGTTATTAAGGTAGCTAACATTAAGTAGTTTTTGAAAGTTAGCTAGGTCGTAGTATCTTATATTAGTGTCAGTACGCTTTGGTTGCAATAAATTATAGCGCTTTTCCCAAATTCTTATTGTATGCGCTTTAATTCCGGTAAGATTTTCTAAATCTTTAATACTAAATTGACTTTTAATATTGTTCATTTATTTTACAAATAAGTTAAACAAAAATAAGATTTTAAATAATAGCTTCATTAGAATTAACAAAAATTAATGAAAAATTTATTGTTATGTATCTAACTTAGAAAAGAAAAACCTTTGGAAAAGAAAAAAGGAATAGTGCGCACGAGAAGACTCGAACTTCCACGACCTAAACGGTCACTGGCCCCTCAAGCCAGCGCGTCTACCAATTCCGCCACGTGCGCAAAATGAAAAGTAAATATAAAAAAAAAGTTAAGCATTTTAGCTTAACTTTTGTGA
>JASBSE010000404.1 GCA_030149115.1 Winogradskyella sp.
TTAGATGAATTGAGTAATCAAATTACTAAATCTACATCTGCATTATTTGAACCAACATTAGATTACGTAATTGTAAAAATACCACGTTGGAACTTTGATAAGTTTGAAGGATCAGACAGAACTTTAGGTCTTCAAATGAAAGCAGTAGGTGAGGTGATGGGAATTGGACGTTCGTTCCAAGAAGCATTGCATAAAGCTACACAATCATTAGAGATAAAACGTAATGGTTTAGGTGCAGACGGAAAAGGATACAAGAACTACGATCAAATTATAGACAAGCTTACAAATGCAAGTTGGGATCGTGTGTTTGTATTGTATGATGCTATACAAATGGGAATTCCGTTAAGTCGTATTCACGAAATCACTAAAATAGATATGTGGTTCTTAAAGCAATACGAAGAGTTATTCCAGCTAGAAAAAGAAATTTCTACCTACGCTATTGATACTATAGATAGAGAGTTACTTCTCGAAGCTAAGCAAAAAGGGTATGGAGACCGTCAGATTGCACATATGCTCAAATGTCTGGAAAGTGAAGTTTATAATAAACGTAGAGAACTTAAAATAAATCGTGTTTATAAACTTGTAGATACATGTGCTGCTGAGTTTAAGGCACAAACTCCATATTACTATTCTACATTCGAAAGTGAAGTAGAAACTGCGGATGGACAAGTTTCTGTTGTTAATGAAAGTGTTGTTACAGATAAGAAGAAAATCATTGTATTAGGCTCTGGTCCAAACCGTATAGGTCAAGGTATTGAGTTTGATTATTGTTGTGTACATGGTGTTTTAGCCGCGTCAGAATGTGGTTACGAAACCATCATGATTAACTGTAACCCAGAAACTGTTTCTACAGATTTTGATATTGCAGACAAATTATATTTTGAACCTGTATTCTGGGAACATATCTACGATATTATTCAGCATGAAAAACCAGAAGGTGTTATAGTACAGCTTGGTGGACAAACCGCTTTAAAGCTTGCTGAAAAATTAGAACGTTATGGTGTAAAGATCATGGGAACAAGTTTCCAGTCTTTAGATTTAGCAGAAGACAGAGGAAGTTTTTCAACTTTATTAAAAGAAAACAATATTCCTTATCCAAAATTTGATGTAGCCGAAACAGCAGACGAAGCTTTAGCAATTGCAGATGTATTAGACTTCCCTATTTTGGTGAGGCCTTCTTATGTACTTGGTGGACAAGGCATGAAGATTGTGATTAACAAACAAGAATTAGAGGAGCATGTTATAGATCTTTTAAAATCTATACCAGGAAATAAACTTCTTTTAGACCACTATTTAGATGGAGCTATTGAAGCAGAAGCAGATGCCATTTGTGATGGTGAAAATGTTTACATTATTGGGATAATGGAGCATATTGAACCTTGTGGTATTCACTCTGGTGATAGTAATGCAACTTTACCACCATTTAATCTTGGCGAATTTGTAATGCAGCAAATAAAAGATCACACTAAGAAAATTGCATTAGCTCTAAATACGGTTGGTTTAATCAACATTCAGTTTGCTATAAAAGATGATACAGTTTATATCATAGAAGCGAATCCTAGAGCATCACGTACAGTGCCATTTATTGCAAAAGCTTATAAAGAGCCTTATGTAAATTATGCAACTAAAGTAATGCTAGGTGAGAAGAAGGTCACTGATTTCGACTTTAATCCACAGTTGGAAGGTTATGCAATTAAACAACCAGTATTCTCATTTAATAAATTCCCTAATGTAAATAAGAAATTAGGGCCAGAAATGAAGAGTACAGGCGAAAGCATCTTATTTATTGAAAGCTTAAAAGAAGATGAATTCTACGACCTATATTCAAGACGAAAAATGTACTTGAGTAAATAATCAAAAAGACCGCGAATTTATTCGCGGTTTTTTTTGGTCTGATTTTTGAAGAAAAAAACATAATATCAAATAAATTTGTAAATTAGCTTAAAACTGAATCTATGAAAAGAATTTTACTCCTATTTTCTTTATCTCTAATATTTAGTGGTGCTTCTGCTCAGATTGTCCTAAATCAAGTTGATGACTTTGAGGATGGCACAACTAAAAATTGGTCTGATCCTTCTGGGACAGGCGCTGAGAATATTGCGAATAATGGGCCTAGTGGAGATGGAGATAACTATTTGAGAGATTATACCAATGGAAATGGTGCTGGAAGTGGATCAAAATTGATTATTAGAAATAATGGTAACCAATGGTCTGGTAATTTTATAGCAGAAGGAGTACAAAGTATCACTTTGAATGTGAGAGCTTTAACTAATACAATAAATGTTAGACTGTCAATTAATGGAAGTGGTGGAAAATTCTCTACTACCAATGCAATTACCGTTGCTCCTGAAGACGAATGGGTTTTGGCAGAATTTCCAATTACACCTTCTGATTGGACTGCAGTTTCAGACGGAATTGACGGAGGAGCTGCTGGTACAGATATTAATGCTACCCTTACCAATGTTACTCAATTTAGAATTTTAAGTAATCCTGTTCCTTCTTGGGTTGGTGAGGCTATTGATGCAGAAATGCATTTAGACAATATTACTGCTTCAGGCTCTTTGGGCATTAATGATTTTGAAAAGCAAGATGTCGAATTTTCTATTTCTCCTAATCCAGCAAAGAGCAAGTTAAATATTGTAATGCCTTCAGGAAGTGAAGAAATGATGCTAGAAGTATTTGATGTTTTAGGAAAGCGTGTTTATAAAGGGACAATTACTAAATTAACTTCTTCAGTAAATGTATCTAGCTGGAAAAGTGGTGTTTATTTGGTTAAGCTGTCCGATGGAAAAACAACACAGACTAAGCGATTTATAAAACAATAACGTTTATCCTTACAATTTACATATATAAGTCATTTCTTTAAAGAAGTGACTTTTTTATTTAGTATCTAATGTTCAGGTAGTTCAACTTTTACGCGATATCCTTCCAATTCTTTAAGATAGTTTTCTAGTGAGAAATTAATGCTATCAAATTCAATTTTACGTTGATGTTTAGTATGCATTCGCTTTATAGCTTTTAAAAATCGCTTTACTTCATTTTTGTCATTTATAATAAGACCAGGAACCTCTGTTGGTTTACCATTTTCATTTTTGGCCACCATTGTAAAATAAGACGAATTACAATGCTTTTTTACACTGGTCTGTATGTTTTCAGACTCTACTCTAATACCAACCACCATAGATGATGTACCTACATAATTTACCGAAGCTTTCATGGTTACCAATTCGCCAACTTCAATAGGGTTTATAAAATCTACAGTGTCAACAGATGCTGTTACACAATAACTTCCAGAGTGTTTAGAAGCACAAGCAAATGCAATTTGATCCATTAAATTTAGAATGTATCCTCCATGAATTTTACCACCAAAATTAGTATTAGATGGTAACATTAATTGTGTGATTTCTATTCTTGAGGCGTCTACTGTTTTATACATAAGATTTTAGATTTAAAAATAATAGACTAACTATTATGGCAATTCCAAAACTAATCAAAGTCCCAATTAATATGTACTCTGTTAGCTTTCGTTCTTTAGTAGATGTTAGATCACCAAATCTAAATACGGATTTGGCTGTTATTAAAAAGCCAACAGCTTCCCAATGTCCCACTATAATAAAGATAAATACTAAGAGTCGCTCTAATATACCAATATACTTTCCTGCATCTTTTAAAGATTCATTTTCCTCAGTATATTTTGAAATATCCCATTTTGTAAAAATGATCTTCATTATTATAGAGGTTGGTTGCGTTAGAAATACTAAGCAAATTGTTAAGAGTAATGCTGAAGTACTTATAGATAATGATGGTGCAATTTCCTCATAGTACATTGCTATAGTTAAAAGAAATATAGCTGTAATGTGGAGAATTTGATCTGCAAAAAAATAAAATCGTTTTGTTTTTTTCTTTTGCAGAAGAAGTTTAAGAATATCAATAATAAAGTGTGAAGCACCAATCAATAGAATCAATAACCAATGCGAAAAATCCCAAACCAAAAGAAACATCAAAGCTATGTGTATACCAATATGAATGTATAACCATTTAGACTTTAGTTTCTTTTTTTCTTTGTCCTTAACCCATTTTTCGGGCTGAAGAAAAAAGTCACCTAGAATATGTGCAAGAATGAGTTTTAAGATTATTAGATTCATATCTGATCTATTTTTTGTCTGTACAGTTTATCCAATTCCAAAATTTCATCTAAGTAAGCTCTTTTTTGTCGTTTGCTAACTGCGTCTTGGCTAATACCAATAAGTTTTGCCAATTCTGCTTGGATCATTGTTGGATTTTCTATGCTAAGCTTTACAATTTCAGCCGAATTTGTAGTCCAATTATCCATTGCAATCAGTGCAAGTTTAAAATATAAGTTCAACTCTTCGTTAAGGGTAAAATCTCTAGTCTTTATTTTTAGATTTATCTTTTCCTTTTTTAAGGTTTCAAAAGTTTCACCAGAATGCACAAATGCCTCACCATTAGATTCGCTCACAGTGTTACCTGTGTAATCTTTCGTTCCGATGCCGATAGAGATCCTTACATCTAAACCTTTAATAGTTTTAATACATGATTTTATATATACAGCATGTCTAAAACTATGATAAATATCTCTGCATTCATATTGAAAGCTATCTCCACGATAAATTTCATAGTAAGATTTATCAGATGATAGCATATTAAGAGCATATTTCAATTGCTCCATCCAAATATTTTGGTCCTTAATATTTCTGGATTTTATGATATCTCCAGTTATAACACTAGTCATAGTATCGTTATTTACTTCAAATATATGCCTTTATAACGGAATAAACAAATATATGCCTTAAAAAAGGAATATTTATGATTATGCCATAATTTAGGAATATTTTAAATATCGTCTTCAGAAGCTCTTTTTATAATGCTTTCAGGAAGTGCTTTTTTAGCTTTGGCTCCCATTTTCTTGATTTTTTCTACTCTTGAGATGAGGTTGCCTTTACCTTCAACCAATTTGTTCATCGCAGCAGAGTAGTCACTTTTTGCAGCATCAATCTTTTTACCAACACCAGTTAAGTCAGACACTAAACCTTCAAACTTATCGTACAATGCGCCAGCTTGTTTGGCAATTTCTATAGCATTTTGTTGTTGCTTTTCGTTATTCCACATGGTGTCAATGGTTCGCAATGTAGCCAAAAGGGTAGAAGGTGTAACAATAACGATATTTTGTTCAAAAGCTTTGTTATAGAGTGTGTTGTCTTCATTGATAGCAACTGCAAAAGCAGGTTCTATTGGGATAAACATTAAAACAAAATCAGGCGACTCAATATCATATAAATCCTGATAGTTTTTAGCCGACAGCTGATCTACGTGTTTTTTAATAGAATTAACATGTGCTTTTAAATATAGCGCGCGTTCGTCATCTTCTGCATTAACTAGACGCTCATAATCGGTTAGAGATACCTTGGAGTCTATTATCATTTTTTTATTATCAGGAAGATGCAAAACCACATCTGGCATAACACGAGAACCATCTTCGCGCTGAAAGTTTTGTTGTACAAAATATTCACGGTCTTTTTCTAAACCAGATTTTTCTAAAACACGTTCTAATACTAATTCTCCCCAATTTCCTTGGGTTTTACTATCTCCTTTTAAAGCTTTTGTTAGGTTAGTTGCTTCTTTCGCCATTTGTTGATTCAAATCTTTAAGACCTAATAATTGTTCTTTTAAAGCCGAGTGCATGCTTATACTTTCTTTTTGAGAATCTTCGACTTTCTTTTCAAAGGTTTTTATTTTTTCTTCAAGCGGATTAAGAATGTTTTTAATATTCTCTTTATTCTGAATGGTGAACTTTTCAGATTTTTCATCTAGAATTTTAGAGGCCATCAATTCAAAATCTTTTCTAAGCTGT
>JASBSE010000594.1 GCA_030149115.1 Winogradskyella sp.
ATATCTGGTTGACTTGGTATGCATGGCTTCATGGAGTGATAAAGTCATTGATACTGCTGAACAAAATTTTCTAGATAAAATGAAGAATGACCTTGATTTAGAACAAGAGGTCATTGACAAATCCATTGAATCTATAAACACATTTTACGATGAGCACAAAGAAGAAGTTGCTTTTTTAAGTTCTAAAAACTTAGCACAGAGTTTTTATGACAACAGCAGTAAACTCGTATCTAAACTTGTTAATCGTAACAAAAAACGTCTTCTAAAAGAATTGTCTGAGAGTAAAGAAGCTATGAAACTTTTAACCGCTTCTACCTACAGAACACTAAATGATGATGAACAAAAAAAGATACAAGAACAGCTTTTAGATATTTTTAAATCCATACCTAGTCTAGCAATTTTCATGTTACCTGGAGGTGCTATTTTATTACCGCTTTTTGTAAAAATAATTCCTAAATTATTGCCTTCTGCTTTTGATGATAATAGAATTGAAGACGAAGACTAACCCACTACTCTAACCAGTTTTTAAAATCTTTAACACGTTCTCTGGCTACAATAATTTCTTGCTCATCAAAATGACTAAGCTTAATCTGTAATCTAGAGTTGGTATAGCTAATAATGTCTTTTATTGCATTGATGTTCACATAAAATTTTCGACTTACTCTAAAGAATACATGTGGCTCCAACTCTTCTTCAAGTTGATCTAAAGTTAAGTCTAAAAGGTAATTTCTACCTTCGTTAGTATAAGCATAAGTACCTTTATTTTCGCTATAGATACATTCTATATCTTCAATATCTATAAGCTTTAAATGTTGACCAACTTTTACCGAAAAACGCTTTTTATACTCACGCTCTATGGGATTGACCAATAACTTTTTAATATCATTAAAGTCTAAAGTAACAGATTGCTTTTGTGGTGTTCTGTCTTTAAATTTTGTAACGGCAGTTTTTAAATCATCTTCATCTATTGGCTTTAGAAGATAATCGATACTATTGAGTTTAAAAGCTTGAAGCGCATATTCATCATAAGCTGTGGTAAAAATAACAGCAGAATTTATATCCAAGGTTTCAAAAATCTCAAAAGACAGACCATCGCTCAATTGTATATCCAAAAAGATTAAATCTGGATGCTCATTGTTTTGAAACCATTCTAAGGATTCTTCAACCGAATGTAGCATTGTTTCTGCTTCTACATCCATAGACTTAAGCATACGTTGCAATCGTCTTGCTGATGGTTTTTCGTCTTCTATAATGATTACGTTCATTGTGTATTGTTATATTTTTTGATTGGTTAGTTTTATTCCCACATTTTGGTTTCTTCGGTTTCGTCTTTCTCTAAATAAGAAGCTATCTTTTTGTCTTCCCAGCTTTTCTTAAACACTGTTTTTTCTTTAAAAACTTTCCAAGCATGTAGTATAATTGCCATTGTCCACAACACTAACACAGAGAGATTGAGACTAAATATATCATTCTTATAAACACCTTCTACAATGTAAAGGTTATATACTAATAATGCCACAACAATAAGGTAGCCTGCAAAGTGAATATAAAACAGTTTTAAGCGTCTTAAGCGCTTCTTAGCGTTTAGTAATTTTTGCTCTTCATTATTGTGAGATTCCATAAACTTCTTTCTTTATTGGTAGCTACTCCCAGTTACGGTCTTCTTTATCCATAAATTCTTTAAGCTTGCGCTTTTCCCAGTCTTTACCAAAGAAGAAATCTGGACCAAACACACCTATAAAGTGAAACACTAATCCAATACCCCAAAAAACCGCTGTAGCATATGGACCAAAACCCCTAAAACCTTGCTCTGAGTTAAGTCCTATTATCAAAATTAAAAATACGTTGACCACAACATAAACTGCAAAATGCCAGTAAAACCCAATTAAGGCGTCTACCTTTTTCTTTGCTCTTAAATATGCTTCTTCTTTTCTAAAATCTGAAACCTCATCTTTATCTTTATAAGGTTCTAAACTATATTTTTCCATCTCTTTAATTTTTTAATGTGAATCGTTAGACAATTCTTTTTTCATGTATTCTTCAATCTTGCGTTCTTCCCATTTTGTACCAAACTTATAGGACACAAAATGTAAGATTAAAAACACTCCCCAAATAGTCCAGGAACTTAAAACGTTAATGGTTAAAAACGCATCAACAAAGCTGTCCCAACTATTAAAATCTCCCCAAACTTTTACTACAGTAAGTACTGTGTTTACTAAAAAGTAGATGATAAGGTATGTGTAAAACCCTTTCTCCTTTTCAACTCTGCGTTTGGCCTTTATATAATTTAAATTCTGATCTTGCATAACTTTTAATTTTAATTCCAACGGTTTTTATCATCTTCCTCACGCATATACTCTTCAATTTTGCGTTGTTCCCACTTAGCACCTAAAGCACCATTATCTACAAATACACGATAGGCTTGAAAGGCTAAACTAATTCCCCATCCAAATACTGGAAACCAAAACCATTGAATGGTATGTTGCGAATATCTATACCAAATGAAAATTAAAAATGGTATAACAAAGACGTACGATATTAAACTATAGTAGAAGGCCTTTAGCTCATCTACACGTTTGCGAGCTCTCACATAGTCGTCGTTAAGACGCTCTTTTGATTTTTGTGCTGTTCTCATGATTGATACTTGTTTTGTGAGCATCGGAATTGCAACTGCAAAATCCTTCTCTCTTTGATTGATGTAAACTTTTCGTTCTGTAAGAAG
>JASBSE010000422.1 GCA_030149115.1 Winogradskyella sp.
TTGGGGAGAATTATCCGATGAAAATATAGCTTTAAGTACTACAGGAAATCCAGTAGAATTTCCGCTACTAGCACCAGATACGCGTATGTATTATGAGTATAGTTTTGGTGTGGCTAATATTTTTAAAATCCTAAGAATAGACTTTAATTTTAGAGGAAATTATTTAGACAATCCAGATGCCAGACGTTTTGGAGTAACAGGTAGTTTTGGGTTTTATTTCTAAAACATTTATTTTTTTCTTTTTAATTTACGTAAAGCGTCTTTATAATCTTCTTCATCTACAGCTTTAAATATATATTCTGGTTTTAGGTCAATGTTTAAGTTCATACCGTTAAGAAAATCTATTATTTCTTCAGAATATAGTTCAACAGCTTGGCTTTTAAATTGAATTGTTGGTGCAAATCCATCAGTGTTAACAGAGTAGTATTCTTTCATCTTTTTTAGCTTAGCACTATTTTTCGCCAATTCATACCCTTTTTTGGTAGGCATATATAGTTTATACTCAGTAGAAGATGTTTTAATTAAGGTGCCTAATGCAGTTACACTTTCTCCGGCATCCCAAAGTGTTCCTTGTAGTAAATACCTGTCATCAACGGTAGATTCTTTTAGTCGTATATAGAATTTAGCCTTTTTTTTTGAGTTTCTTTCTTCAACTTCAGCAACCCAGATTTTACTTTTGTTAAAGTAACCAGCTTTGTTAAAGACTAGTGGCATTATTAATTCTTTATCGAGATTTTTATCAATTTCATACACTAACCAGTATTTGTCAGCGATGTTAATAGAATTGCTATTTATATCCGTAAGAAGTAAACTTTCTGTTACAATTCCACTACAATTAAATACTAACAGTGAAGTCAAGGTGAAGAAAAAGAATTTGTAATACTGTTTTAGATTGGTCATGGTTGTTGTAAATTTTTGATACTGTTAAAGATAAAAATTTTCTTATGAAATGAGAGAAGAGATTTTTCTATAAAATTTCATAATAACATTACATCAAAATGTTTCAAACATGGTTTAATCTAATTATCTTTGCATCCGTTTTAAATGTAATAGAAAATGACAGATACAACTAAGTTAACCTTCGATGTTTTAATAGAAATTCCTAAAGGAAGTCGTAATAAATATGAATACGATTTTGCACTAAACAAAATACGATTCGATAGAATGCTTTTT
>JASBSE010000433.1 GCA_030149115.1 Winogradskyella sp.
CAATACCTCGGTAAATTGCTCTTGCCATTTAACGCTACCCACCAAAGCAACACGCTTTAAATGCTTTTCATTCGGAAGATTTAATTCAATACCCTTCCAATAGGCACTTACCGTCCAGCCTTCAAAATTTTGCATTTCAATGTACCAGAACACTTCCTGATATGCATTTATGTGTTCTGTTAAGACCGGTATCAAGTTTTCATAATCCTTGGCATCCAGCTTATTCTCTGCTACCATATATACAGTAGCCTCTTTTTTATAGATTGTTATCATTGCTCATTATTTATAAATGATAATTGAATTTAAAAACCAAACGTTTAAACCAAATTGCCACTGCATTTTTCGCAGATACCCTTTACCACCAAGTTGATATCCTCGGTAATATAACCATCAGGTAAGTTGATGTGAGGGATTTTATGTTCTGTTAAACAGACCGTCTCATTACAATTGTTGCAATGAAAGTGCAAATGAAGGTCGTTGCCGACCTCGCATTCACAATTTTCTTCGCAAAGGGCGTATTTTATAACCCCTGTCCCATCCTCGATTTGATGCACAATCCCTTTTTCTTGAAACGCTTTCATAGTCCTAAATAGGGTACTTCTTTCACTGACCTTAAAATCTTTTTCCAAGTCGCCAAGGCTGATGGCCACATTCAACTCTGCCAACCGCTTATAGGTCATAAGGCGCATAGCCGTAGGTCGTATCCCTTTGTTTTCCAGAAGTTGAACTATTTTTTCCATTTGTACTGAAGTGTTTTATAGGTCGTACCGTTTTAAGGAATCCCCAGTTTTAATCTGAAAGGCATCTTCAATATTTGCTATATAGATAATGCCGTCTCCAGGTTCTTCCGTTTTGCCATTTTTTAAAATTATTTCAATGGCAGCTTGGGCTTCCTCATTTTGACAGACCAATTCCAGCTTAACCACAGGACTATCGGTAATACGAAAATCCAACGAAGGTCTTGCACCTTTTGCCTTGAATGCGCCAGTACCTTCTGCTTGTGAAAGGGTCATACTTTCAAATCCATTATCTGATAGTGCTTCAATGACT
>JASBSE010000440.1 GCA_030149115.1 Winogradskyella sp.
ATACAGCTACTATTTCTTCGTCATCAAGATCGTTAATTAAAGTGTCGTAAAGTGTAACGCGCTTTTCGCTTCCAAATCCAGAGAAATAAGCATTGGCTTTTGTGCTACGTTTAGAGCCGTCTATTACAAAGATCTTATTTAATTTAAAGCCTACAGTTTTGGCATAGGCCGATATTTTATTTCGTAATTCACCTTCTTCTAAAGGTGTTTGTTTGTTGAACATTGGTACGATTAATCGCGAGTAAAACATATTCATGAAAATTGTGAATATGGTGACTATTCCCCAAGCATACAACCAGAATTGATTTCCGGTAATTTGATAAAACCAAATAATTAAAGCAATAATGGCACCACCAATAATAGCCATCATTACCAATCCTTTTAATTTGTCTAAGATGAAGGTCTTTTTTGTGGTTTTATTAAACCCAAATTTTTCTTCAATCACAAAGATTTTGTAGTACCCAAAAGGTGTGGTAATAATATCGCTGGCAATCATAATAATTCCGAAGAAAATTAAACCAATTAGAATAGGATTGTTAGAGTAACTTCTGGCAATAGTATCAACATATTCAAAACCATCTAAAAATAAAAAGCCTAAGGTTAACACAAGAGAAAATAAGGAAGACCATATACCAAATTTATAATTAGTGGCCTTGTAGGCCTGTGATTTTTTGTATTCGTTTTCATCGTAAACATCATTTATTTCAGTAGGAACAGCATCGTTAAAATGTTTGGCATTTAACGCATCTAGAATTTTATCCTTTATGAAATTGATAAGAATGATTGCTATTATAATGTAGAAAAGAATGTCAGCGGTCATTTCTTTGTGATATGTTTTGTTGCGTCACTTCGAGTGAAATTCCTTTTTTAGGAATTTTGTATCGAGAAGCTTCATTCTTGCATTGTTCTCGATACGATTTTCTCATTCTTCGAAAATCACTCGAACTGACGTTTGGGTTATTTAAAGTCTCGTTGTCTTTTAGCTTCAAAAATAAGAATTCCTGCGGCAACAGAAACATTCATAGAATCGATAACGCCTTGCATTGGTATACTAATGTTTTGGGTTGCGGCATCTCGCCATTCTTGGGTTAATCCTGTTGCTTCTGTACCAACTATGAGGGCAGTTGGTAAGGTATAATCTTGTGTATGATATGGTTGAGATTCTTGTAGAATGGCAGAAAAAATATTGAAATTATAATGTGTTAAAAAATCGATAGCTTCTGTAGTGCTTGCCATGGCAATTTCAGTGGTAAACACACAACCAACACTAGAGCGAATAATATTAGGATTGTATAAATCTGATTTTGGATTGGCAATAATCACAGCATCTACATTGGCGGCATCAGCAGTTCGCAATAAAGCGCCAACATTACCTGGTTTTTCGGGAGCTTCAGCAACTAGAATTAAAGGGTTTTTATTAGTGAGTTTTAAATCTTCAAGTTGGTGTGCTTTACTATTTACGACGGCAATAACACCTTCAGTAGTATCACGATGTGCCAATTTTTGAAACACTTCTTTAGATATTTCAATGATTTCAATACCATATTGAGACATAGCTTTGGCTTCACTTTCAGAAAACAAATCTGGGAAAAATAAAAGCGTTTCAATTTTATAGCCTCCTTTTATCGCAAGAGATAATTCACGCTTGCCTTCTATTAAGAACTTACCAGTTTTTTTGCGCTGTCTGGATTTTTCTTTTAGTTGTGCAAGTTCTTTAATAAGCGGGTTTTGTGGGCTTGAAATTGATTTTATCATATATTTGAGAGTCTTTGATAAGTACAAATTTACATCTTTATCTTATTAAGGTATTCAAAATAAATTTAATTGAGACGCAACCATTTTACCATTCTGCTATCTACAGAATATAACTATCAAACCAATCAGCTATGAAAAAACTATTACTCACGATTTCTTTTTGTTTCTTTTTATTGAACGCATTTTCTCAAATTGCTAATCAACCTTCAGATTTAAGTCTTTGTGATGCTGATAATGATGGGTTTGAGCAATTTGACTTAACAATTTTAGAAGCAGAAATTATTGGGAATCAAACAAATGTTTCTGTATCGTTTTAT
>JASBSE010000452.1 GCA_030149115.1 Winogradskyella sp.
AGATGGCACCGAAGTTTCGGTTGGTGTCATTTCTTACAAAGGTGAAACTACTGTTTTACCAATTACAGAAATTGTATCAGAAAATGACTTTTTTGATTACCAAGCTAAATACGAAGGAAAATCTCAAGAAATTACACCTGCTAGAATATCTGATGATTACAAAACAAAAGTTGAGTCTGTAGCCAAAAAAATATATGAAGTTTTGGGCATGACAGGTTTTTCTCGAAGTGAGTTTATTTTTAAAAACGATGAACCTCATCTTCTTGAAGTAAATACTGTACCTGGTCTTACAAAAGAAAGCATTTTACCTCAACAAGCTGCTGCCGCAGGTATAAGTATGCAAGATTTGTTTAGCAATGCTATTGAGGAAGCAATGAAGAATTAATAGTTATCTTTGAAGTCATAAAGAAGTTTACTGAAATGAGACGCGCACTTTTTCCTGGATCATTTGATCCTATTACTAATGGACATTACGACATCATTAAACGTGGTGTAAAGCTTTTTGATGAAGTTATTGTTGCCATTGGTGTAAATTCTGAAAAAAAATATATGTTCTCTTTAGAAGAACGTAAACATTTTATTGAAGAAGCTTTTAAGGACGAACCTAAAGTAAAAGTAGTAACTTACGAAGGGTTAACTATAGACTTTTGCAAAGAAATTGATGCTGAATTTATTTTGAGAGGATTGCGTAATCCTGCTGATTTTGAGTTTGAAAAAGCGATAGCGCATACTAACAGAAAACTTTCAAAAATTGAAACTGTATTTCTACTAACAGCCTCGAGAACATCATATATTTCGTCTTCGATTGTCCGCGATGTTATAAGAAATAATGGCGATTATACAGTTTTAGTCCCTGAAAGTGTTAGAGTAACTTCTAAATAATATTATTTCGTTTAGCTTTCTGTACAGCTTCTAACTTATTATGAACTTGTAGTTTGCGATATATATTTTCAATATGTTTTCTTATAGTTCCTGTTGAAAGTATAAGGTTTTCCGCAACAGCATTGTAACTCAAGCCTTTACTTAATTGTTCTAAAACGTCTACTTCTCTACTCGTTAATTTAAGTTCCTCTTTTTCCTGCTTATCCTCTACAAATGGATTACGAAGTAACTTCAAGGTTTTTAGAGCTATCGAAGGATTCATAGCTGCGCCACCATTGAGGGTTTCTAAAATACCTGAATGTAAATCTCCTGCGTTTATTTCCTTAAGTAAATAACCATCTGCACCGGCCTTTATGGCATTGAAAATGTTTTCATCATTATCAAAAACGGTAAGCATTATAATCTTAATCTGTGGATACTTTTGTTTTACCTGTTCAGTGGCCTCAATACCATTCATCACAGGCATTTCAATATCCATTAAAATCAAATCAATACTATTATTC
>JASBSE010000458.1 GCA_030149115.1 Winogradskyella sp.
AAATAAGCAAAGGCAAAAAGAGAAGACCTTTTAAAATTAGTCTTAAAATATTTTACAATTTCTATAACAACCAGTACGAGCATTACTATAAAAAGGGCGTACCAAAGATTCATGAATACTTGAATATATTTCTCGAAAACAGCTGTAAAAGCAAAATGTATCAACAACCTAACCGATACAAGAATTATTAGTAACACATCTACCGCTTTCTTAAGCTTAGGCATAAATGTTTTGGTTTCTAGAATTTTTTGTGAAAAAACGACAAAGAGCAATAGCGATATTTCACTGAACAAAACATAGTGTTTGTACTTATCGAAAACATCATTTTCACTCAAAAATATTTGAGAAAATATACCAGTATAAGCACTTATAAATAGACCAAGAAAAATAATATAAAGCGCATAAATGAGGTAGCTACCCTTTCTTAAAATAAAGAAGACAAACACACTGAAAAAAATGGATAAAACACTGATGCCAAAATAGACACCAATAAGAGTTTGTTGAATGGAATTTTGCTTACTAAAGGCATGAAAATCCTTCAAGAAAATAGTAGTTACCAAAGGCTTACCCGATTCTTTCTTTAGTTCAATTTTATAGGTGGCAACTTCAGAGGGTTTTAGCTTTATCGGAAACGCAAAAAGCCTATGCGAAATAGGTCTTTTAGACACAGGATAATCAATACCAGTATTGTCAACTGGCTGAAACAACAGGTTACTTTTTTTCAACAGAACTATGTCTCTAATTAAGGCGTTGGTAAACTCTAACACCAAATCTTTACTATTGTTTTCTGTGTTTTTTACACAGAATTCTACAGTATTATGTTCCTTTTCAAATCCGAAATAGAAAAAATTGTTTCGATTGTTAGATTTTAGTCCGTTTACTTTTGAAAAAAGCCTAATGTTTTCTTTCTGAAAACTAGAGCTCACATATAGTGTATCCACATTTTGGGCGTTAACTTTAAAAAATAAACTCAAGGCCAAAAACAATAAACTCCAAACCAGTTTATGAAAGCAAATTCTTTTCATTTACAAAAGTTATTAGATCTATTGAGTTATGAATATTAAGCTTTTTAAAAATATTTTTTTTGTGTGTTTCTACAGTATGAGGACTAATAAACAAGGTTTTAGCAATTTGTGGCACATTATAGCCTTTTATCAGCTCTGCTATAATTTCTTTTTCTCTTCGCGTAAGTTTTATTTTTTCTGTAAAACCATCGGTTTCATTAACAGTAATAGTTACACCTTTGCCAATATAAAAGGTTTTCTTTTCAGAAACACTATCTAAGGCTTTAAGCAAATCCTCTGAAGAACAGTTTTTTAACAAGAAACCATCACCACCATATTGCTTCACTTTTTTTACAATACTTTCTTTATTGTACATAGTAAGTATTACTACCTTTATTTCAGAGTTGAGAAGCTTAATATCATTAAGAATATCCAGACCATTTTTATTAGGTAGATTTAGATCTAGAAGAAGAATATCTGGTAATTTTTCCTTGACAATTGACAAAACTAAATCACCATCTTTGACATAATCTAAAACAGTATAATCGTTTTGATTGTCAAAAATTGAAATCAAGCCATCAATAACAATTTGATGGTCTTCACAGATGAGTATTTTTTTTGGTTGGCTTTTCATAAGACAAAAACCTACCAAACAAGATACTAAAAAGAAATTAAGAATTAATCGTTAAGCTTTAAAACAGCCATAAATGCTTGCTGAGGGATTTCTACGTTACCTACTTGGCGCATACGTTTTTTACCCTTTTTCTGCTTTTCTAGAAGTTTACGTTTACGCGAAATATCACCACCATAACACTTAGCAGTTACATCTTTACGAAGGGCTTTAATGGTTTCACGAGCTATAATTTTTGCTCCAATTGCAGCTTGTACAGGAATGTCAAATTGTTGTCTTGGTATAAGTTCTTTTAGTTTTTCGGTCATCTTTTTCCCAATTGTATAAGCGTTATCCGCATGTACTAAGGCTGAAAGGGCATCCACAGTTTGCGCGTTTAATAAGATATCTACTCGTACTAACTTAGAAGCACGCATACCAATTGGCGAATAATCAAAAGACGCATAACCTTTAGAAACTGTTTTTAAGCGATCATAAAAATCGAATACAATCTCCGCTAAGGGCATATCAAAGCTTAATTCAACACGCTCAGTTGTTAAATAGGTTTGGTTGGTGATTTGTCCACGTTTTTCAATACAAAGACTCATTACTGGACCAACAAAGTCAGCTTTAGTAATTATGGTAGCTTTAATGTAAGGTTCTTCAACACGGTTTAATGTTGAAGGTTCTGGTAAATCTGATGGATTGTTAACAATAACAACCTCATCAGGATTTTTGTTAGTAAAGGCATGGTAACTTACGTTTGGTACAGTAGTAATTACTGTCATATCAAACTCACGTTCCAAACGCTCTTGGATAATTTCTAAATGAAGCATACCAAGGAAACCACAACGGAACCCAAAACCTAAGGCCGCAGAACTCTCAGGTGCAAATACTAAGGATGCATCATTAAGCTGAAGTTTTTCCATAGAAGCACGTAGCTCTTCGTAATCTTCAGTATCAACAGGATAAATACCAGCAAAAACCATAGGCTTTACATCCTCAAAACCAGAAATAGCATTTTTAGTTGGCTCCTTTGCATCAGTGATCGTATCACCAACTTTTACTTCACGAGCATCTTTAATTCCTGTAATAAGATACCCAACATCACCAGCTTTAATTTCTTGTTTTTTTATCTGCGTAAGTTTTAAAGTTCCTACTTCGTCAGCAAAATAGTTTTTACCAGTAGCAATAAACTTAATGTTTTGCCCTTTTTTAATGGAGCCATTTATAACCCTAAAATACGTTTCTACACCTCTAAAAGGGTTGTAAACCGAATCAAAAATAAGCGCTTGTAATGGCTCGTTAGGATTACCTTGCGGAGCAGGAATACGCTCAATGATTGCCTCTAAAATATCTTCTACACCAAGACCTGTTTTTCCACTGGCAGGAATAACCTCAGAAGGATCGCAGCCTAATAAATCTACGATATCATCGGTCACTTCTTCGGGATTAGCACTTGGTAAATCTATTTTATTCAAAACAGGAATGATTTCTAAATCATTTTCTAAAGCCAAGTACAGGTTAGAAATGGTTTGTGCTTGTATACTCTGTGCTGCATCAACAATAAGAAGTGCACCTTCACAAGCAGCAATAGAACGAGAAACTTCGTATGAAAAATCTACGTGACCAGGAGTGTCGATAAGGTTAAGAATATATTGTTCGCCCTTATAATTATATTCCATCTGAATAGCATGAGACTTTATGGTAATGCCGCGTTCGCGTTCTAAATCCATATTGTCTAACAACTGATCTTGCTTTTCTCTATCGGTTACAGAACCTGTAAAATCGAGCAATCGATCAGCAAGTGTACTTTTTCCGTGGTCTATATGTGCAATAATGCAAAAATTGCGAATATTCTTCATTTCTCTTTTTCTAAAGCGACATTAAGTGTGCAAATATAATCGATTTCTTATGCTTTATAACAACAAAAAATAACAATTAAACACCGATAAACTACGCAAAAACCATAATATAAAGTAAAAAACAATGTTTATATTGCGGATACAAACCTAACTAATGATTGTTTACCTACGTTCTCTTTTTTGCACAATTCTTTTTTTGCTTTCACTTGGTGCTTATGCTCAGAATTTCTCCATTTTAGGCAAGGTAGTTGATGCCGAAAATACAGCAATTGAATTGGCTAATGTCATCCTTTTACAGGGGGAAGAAAGAGAGTTTTTAATAGGAACGTCAACAGATGACAACGGCTATTTTAATTTGGTTAACCTATCAAAAGGCACATATTATCTTAAAGTAAGTTTTATTGGATTAGAGGAATTTGAGCAAAAAATTATACTCACAGGAAACTTAGATTTAAAAACTATAACCCTTAACGAGACACCTGAAAGTTTAGACGAAGTTACTATTGTTGCTAAGAAACCAACAATCACTAGAAAACCAGATCGCTTAGTTTTTAATGTTGAAAATACAGCGCTGGTAGAAGGATCTACTCTTGGTGTTCTTAAAAGCACACCTGGCGTTATTGTTGGCGAGGGAGGTATAAATATAAAAAGTGCTCCCGCAGCAATTTACATAAACAATAAGAGGGTTCAGCTAACATCAGATGAGTTAATGCAATTGCTAGAAAGCGCGCCTGCCAACAGCATAAAATCAATTGAGGTTATTACCAACCCTCCAGCTAGTTACGATGCAGATAGCGGTTCGGTAATAAATATTGTAATGAGTAAAAATTTGGTAACTGGCTACAGAGGAAATGTGTTTACAAATTATACACAAGGGGTATTTCCAAGGTACAATGCAGGTACTAGTCATTATTTTAAGAATGACGACATTAATCTAAACGTAAACTACAGCTACACCAATCATAAGATAAATAGAGATCAGGATGATACCATAAATTATTTGGATAATAGTGGCGGTATTGATGAGGTTTGGAAATCGAATGTGAATAGAAACACATGGTCAGAAACCCATAATCTTAATCTTAATTTTGATTATTTTATTGACGAAAGCAACACATTAAGCCTTACAAGCACAGGTTTGTACACACCTTATTTTAAATACAAAATTAATAACAACACCAATATTTTTGATGCCAATAATAATTCTGTATCAAGCTTTACGGCAGACAACTTGTCTAGAGACAACAAATATAATATAGGGACAGATGTCATCTTTAAACACGATTTTAAAAATGAATCTAGTTTAACTTTTAACGCTCATTACACAACCTATGATTATGAGCGTAAACAAAATGTGTTTCAAAATGAACCTATAGATAGTAATGATTCTCAATTTAATACGCTTGCAAATCAAGACACTCAAATTATTACTGGCAAGATTGATTATAGTATACCAGTTACCGAAACCTCAAATTTCGATGTTGGTGTAAAATATTCTAACGTTAACACTAATAGTGATATAACAAGAATAGATATTATTAATGGCAACGAGGAGGTAAATATGGAGAATTCAGATGCTTTTAAATATGACGAAAATGTTTATGCCGCTTACACTAACTATAGCAAGACTTGGGATAAATGGAATATGAATATTGGATTAAGAGTAGAACAAACCAATATTGAAGGGACATCAATATCATTAAATGAAACAAATTCACAAGATTACTTTAATTGGTTTCCAAATGCCAGTTTAACACACAGTATTTCTGATGATATAAGTATTACAGCTAATTACAAAAGAAGTATTACCAGACCAAGCTATACAAACCTAAACCCATTTACTTTTTTTCTAAATGAAAATACTGTGGTTTTAGGAAATCCTAATTTACTGCCAACCTATACTGATGACTATAAGGTAAGTATAGACTTTTTAAAGAAATTTACGCTTTCAGCCTACTACTTAAATTTCGATGGAGGAATAGAGGAATTGCCTAGACAAAATAATGAAACTAACGTTATAGCTTATACGCCCACCAATTTAGATAAGCGCGTAGATTATGGTTTTGATTTAGAGTTTAATTATTATTTGTCAAACAGGTTTAGTATTTATGCTGTTTCTTCTACTTATAATGTTAAAGAAGAAGTAAATTTTGGAGAAGGCTTTATTAAACAAAACCAATGGTCTCAGTTGTTTATTTTATCTCCTGGTTTGTCGCTTCTTAAAGATAATAGTTTAAATATTAATGCTACATTTTGGTGGGTTGGAAGAAATCTTCAGAGTTTGCAAACTGTAGAAGATAGGTTAATATCAACACTTAGTATTTCAAAATCTTTATTAAAAGACAACGCAGTATTATCTTTAAGCGTAGAGGATATTTTTGATATGCAAGATTACGATGCGTCTATTAACTATCTCAATCAATCAAGTGCAAGATTTATAAATTCAGACAATAGGTTTATCAAGTTGGGCTTCAGCTATAAATTTGGAAACACAAAACTTAATACTAACGAACGTAGAACCTCAGGAGAAGAACGCGATAGATTAAAAGACCTAAACTAATCTTGCCACTCGGCAATAAACAAATTAGTATCTCTTGTACCACCGTTATTTCGGTTAGAAGAAAAGATCAAATATTTACCATCATTAGAAAACACAGGGAAAGCCTCAAAGGTATTGCCGTGTGTTACTCGTTTTAGATTTTTCCCATCAATATCAATCATATAAAGATTAAAAGGAAACCCTATTTCACTTTCAAAATTAGAAGAGAATAGCACTTTTTCTCCACTTGGGTGAAAAAACGGACTCCAATTAGCTTTACCCAATTCTGTTAGTTGTTTCATGTTACTACCATCTGCATTACAGATAAAAAGTTCCATGTCACTCGGTTCTACGAGCCCTCTAGCTAATAAATCTTTGTATTCTTTCTGTTCTTTTTCGGTTTTAGGACGTGATGCTCTAAAAATAAGTTTGCTTCCATCTGGAGAAAAGAAAGCACCACCATCATAACCAAGCTCGTTGGTAATTTGTTTTACGTCTGTACCATCTATATTCATAGTGTAGAGTTCTAAATCTCCGCTTCTGGTAGATGTAAATACAATTTTGTCGCCTTTAGGAGATACTGTTGGCTCAGCATCATAACCATCTTCAAAGGTTAATTGCTTTACTATATTTCCTTCCAAATCAGAAACAAAAATGTCGTAAGTATCATAGATTGGCCATATATATTTACCGTTTTCTTTAACAGGAACGTCAGGACATTCATCACCACCCAAATGTGTTGAAGCATAAATAATGTGCTTGTTATCCGGTAAAAAATA
>JASBSE010000459.1 GCA_030149115.1 Winogradskyella sp.
AAATAAGCAAAGGCAAAAAGAGAAGACCTTTTAAAATTAGTCTTAAAATATTTTACAATTTCTATAACAACCAGTACGAGCATTACTATAAAAAGGGCGTACCAAAGATTCATGAATACTTGAATATATTTCTCGAAAACACCTGTAAAAGCAAAATGTATCAACAACCTAACCGATACAAGAATTATTAGTAGCACATCTACCGCTTTCTTAAGCTTAGGCATAAATGTTTTGGTTTCTAGAATTTTTTGTGAAAAAACGACAAAGAGCAATAGCGATATTTCACTGAACAAAACATAGTGTTTGTACTTATCGAAAACATCATTTTCGCTCAAAAATATTTGAGAAAATATACCAGTATAAGCACTTATAAATAGGCCAAGAAAAATAATGTAAAGCGCATAAATGAGGTAGCTGCCCTTTCTTAAAATAAAGAAGACAAACACACTGAACAAAATGGATAAAATACTGATGCCAAAATAGATGCCAATTATAGTTTGTTGAATGGAATTTTGCTTACTAAAGGCCTGAAAACCCTTCAACAAAATAGTAGTTACCAAAGGCTTACCCGATTCTTTCTTTAGTTCAATTTTATAGGTGGCAACTTCATAGGGTTTTAGCTTTATCGGAAACGCAAAAAGCCTATGCGAAATAGGTCTTTTAGACACAGGATAATCAATACCAGTATTATCAACTGGCTGAAACAACAGGTTGCTTTTTTTCAACAGAACGATGTCTCTAATTAAGGCGTTGGTAAACTCTAACACCAAATCTTTACTATTGTTTTCTGTGTTTTTTACACAGAATTCTACGGTATTATATTCCTTTTCAAACCCGAAATAGAAAAAGTTACTTCGATTGTTAGATTTTAGTCCGTTTACTTTTGAAAAAAGCCTAATGTTTTCTTTTTGAAAACCTGATTCTAAATAAAGCGTATCCACATTTTGGGCGTTAATTTTAAAAAACAAACTCAAGGCCAAAAACAATAAGCTCAAAACCAGTTTATGAAAGTAAATTCTTGTCATTTACAAAAGTTATTAGGTCTATTGAATTATGAATATTGAGCTTTTTAAAAATGTTTTTTTTGTGGGTTTCCACAGTATGAGTACTAATAAAAAGAGTTTTTGCAATTTGCGGCACATTATAGCCTTTTATTAACTCAGCAATTATTTCTTTCTCTCTGCGCGTTAATTTTATTTTTTCTGTGAAACCATCAGTTTCATTAACAGAAATGGCTACACCTTTGCCAATATAAAAGGTTTTCTTTTCAGAAACACTATCTAAGGCTCTGAGCAAATCCTCTGAAGAACAGTTTTTTAATAAGAAACCATCACCACCACATTGCTTCACTTTTTTTATAGTACTTTCTTTATTGTACATAGTAAGTATTACGACCTTTATTTCAGAGTCGAAAAGCTTAACCTCGCTAAGAATGTCTAACCCATTTTTATTAGGCAGATTCAGGTCTAGAAGAAGAATATCTGGTAATTTTTCCTTGACAATTGACAAAACTAAATCACCATCTTTGACATAATCTAAAACAGTATAATCGTTTTGATTGTCAAAAATTGAAATCAAGCCATCAATAACAATTTGATGGTCTTC
>JASBSE010000516.1 GCA_030149115.1 Winogradskyella sp.
CAAAATCAACTTTTTTACCTTCTTCAGTAGATAAACGGTTAACAAAAACTTTTTGGTCTTTTGCAACTTTAAATTGCTGCCCTGCTATCTCTACAATTGCGTACATAGCGTAACGTTTTTATTAATTTGTTTATTAAAAAATATGCTTTTCTCAGAAAGCGGATGCAAATATACTCCTAAATTCCTAATCTACAAACGTTTTAAGGCTTTTCGCATACTTTTCAACTTAAATACGTATATGTTTTTAAATTAGGATACTACATGAAAAACAGTTTTCACATTTTATTATGTTAATAAAGTCTAATGATTCCTTATTTTTGTGTGGTTTTGTGTAACAATGCACATTATGCTAAGACAAACACTTAAACAATTTAAAATTTAAACACTTATTAATAATGAGAAAAAGCTTATTTACTCTAGCGCTCTTGTTGTTTGTTGGTTCTTTTGCCAATGCACAACAGGTGGAATTTGAGGAGTACGATTTAGACAATGGAATGCACGTTATCTTGCATCAGGATAATTCAGCTCCTGTAGTCACAGTATCTGTAATGTACCATGTAGGTGCAAAAGATGAAAACCCTGAGCGTACTGGTTTTGCTCACTTTTTTGAGCATTTATTATTTGAAGGAACTGAAAACATCCCTCGTGGAGAATGGTTTAATATTGTAACATCAAACGGTGGTAGCAACAATGCAAATACTACAGATGACAGAACATACTATTACGAAGTATTTCCTTCTAACAGTGTAGAGTTAGGATTATGGATGGAATCTGAAAGATTATTACACCCAGTAATCAACCAAATAGGAGTTGATACACAAAATGAAGTTGTAAAGGAGGAAAAGCGTTTACGTGTAGACAATCAGCCTTATGGAAATATTTTAGCCGAAATTAAAAAACGTATGTTCAAAGTGCATCCTTATAAAGGAACTACCATTGGTGAGATGGAGCATTTAGATGCAGCTACTTTAGAGGAATTTCAGGCATTTAATAAAAAATTCTACGTACCTAACAACGCTGTGTTAGTTGTTGCAGGAGATATTGATAAACCTCAGGTAAAAAAAATGATTCAAGATTATTTTGGTCCTATTCCACAAGGTGAAAACATTGTTAGAGATTTGCCAAGAGAAGAGCCAATTACTGAGTCTATGAGAGATAAGGCTTATGATCCAAACATTCAAATACCAGCGGTTATTGCGGCTTATAGAACACCTTCTTTTAAAAATAGAGATGCTTATGTATTAGATATGATTTCTCAATACTTAAGCGGAGGAAAGAGTTCTGTATTGTACAAGAAAATGGTAGATGAGCAAAAGCAGGCATTGCAAGTTGCAGCAGTAAATATTAGTCAAGAAGATTATGGTATTTATGCCTTATTCGGTTTGCCTTTAGGAGATGTGTCTTTAGACACTCTAATTACAGAAATGGATGAAGAAATTGTAAAAATTCAAGAGGAATTAATTTCAGAACGTGATTATCAAAAACTTCAAAACCAGTTTGAAAATCAGTTTGTAAATTCAAACTCTAGTATTGAAGGTATTGCAAATTCATTGGCGAGGTATTACATGCTTTATGATAATGTGAATTTAATTAATAATGAAATAGACATCTATCGCTCTATCACAAGAGAAGAAATGAGAGACGTTGCTAAGAAGTATTTAAATCCAAATCAGCGTTTAATATTAGAGTACTTACCAAAGAAAGATGATCAATAAAAACAAAATGACTAGTAATATGAAAACTAAAATATCAGCATTTATTGTATTGTTTTTAATTGCAGTAGGCACAATAAATGCACAAGTAGATAGATCTAAGCAACCAAAACCAGGTCCAGCACCAAAAATTGTTTTGGAAAAACCAGGTGAATTTAAGTTAAAAAATGGCATCGAAGTTTTAGTTGTAGAAAACCATAAATTACCAAGAGTTTCTATCACTTTGAGAATAGACAATAAGCCAATAGCAGAAGGTAAAAAAGCAGGTGTCTCTAGCATTTTAGGTGCTATGCTTGGTAACGGTACTACTAATATTCCAAAAGATGAGTTTAATGACGAGATAGATTTTTTAGGTGCTAATTTAGGATTTGGATCTCAGAGTGCTTTTGCAAGTTCACTTTCAAAATATTCAGATAGAATAATTGAGTTAATGGCAGATGCTGCAATAAACCCATTACTAACTAAAGAAGAATTTGAGAAGGAAAAAGAAAAGCTTATAGAGAGTCTTAAATCAGACAAAAAGAGTGTAGATGCAGTAGCTCGTAGAGTAGGTTCTGCATTATCATATGGTGTTAAGCATCCGTATGGTGAGTTTGTCACAGAAGAAACAGTTAACAATATTGAGTTTGGAGACGTTTTAGCATTTTATGAAAAGTACTTTAATCCTAATAATGCATATCTTGTAATTGTAGGTGATGTAGAAATGAGTGATGTTAAGCGTAAGATAAAAGAGCATTTTGGAAAATGGGAAAAGTCGGCTGGCGTAGAGACTACTTTGCCAACACCAATGCCAAATGCGCAGTACACCCAAGTTAACTTTATTGACATGCCAAATGCGGTTCAGTCTAATATCTCATTGACAAACAATGTAGATTTTAAAATGAATGATGAAGATTATCACGCTGTATTAATTGCAAACAAAATTTTAGGTGGTGGTTTTGGTAGTTATTTAAA
>JASBSE010000523.1 GCA_030149115.1 Winogradskyella sp.
GCCTTAAAAGATCTTGCAAGAACTTATGCTGATACTGGAGATTTTGAAAAAGCCTATAACTACCTCAACAATCAGTCTGTTGTAAATGAAGAAGAGCTCAAAAAAAACACTACCGAAATGGTAAGTGCAATGCAAGTGCTGTATGACGTTAAGGAAAAAGAAGCGGAAGTTGAACTGCTAAATAAAGAAAATCAAATAAATAAAGTACTCCAATATGTTATTTTAATAATTACAGGCGCAATTATCCTGGCATTGATAGTAGCTTTTATATACTGGAAAAAGAGAAAAAAACACGAAAACCGGATACTAGAATATAAACAACAATTACTTCAGGCAGATTTAGATAAAAAGGTAGCTAAAGAAATTGCTTTAAATAGAGAAATCGATATTAAGGTTTCTTCCCTTACAAATTACAGCCTTCATATTGCCCATAAAAACAAAATGCTTTCAGACATTTCTAAAACCCTTTCTAAGTTAAAGAATCGCAATAGTGAGCTTGTCTCAAAAAAACTAAAAGATATCGTTAAAGATATCGAAGCAGATCTAGAAAATAATAATGAATGGACAGAGCTTATGAGCTACTTTGGGCAAATTCACCCAAACTTCTTTTCTACCCTAAAACAAATTGTAAACGATAAGTTATCCTCATCAGAAATGCGCTTGTGCATGTTATTGAGATTAAATCTCTCTTCAAAAGAGATTGCAGACATTCTTCACATTACTCCAGATAGTGTTCGAATAGCTAGATATAGACTAAGAAAAAAATTGCCTTTAGAGTCAAAAGACGATCTCCAAGACTATTTACTAAATCTTCAACTAGATTAACCAAATTCTTTTCTCAATGTTAATTTAGTGTAAATGTTGCTTTCATTTATACCCATTTTACAAGGTTCTGTTACGTTTTGTTAACGCTCATTTTATCTACAAATGAAGCCTTCAAACTAGTTTTGAGGAAAACAAAAATCAACCTTAAATGAAACATTATTTTACCCTTTTATTTTTAACCCTCTCTTTTTTTGGATTCGCACAGTCTGGAAATTTACAAGGTGTCATTACCGATAAGGATGGTCTTACCATTCCTGGTGCTACAGTTTCTATCACATCGCTTAACAAAGGAACTGTAACTGATTTTAACGGAAAATATGTGTTAGTAGATATTCCTGAAGGAAAACATACTATTACTGTAAAATATCTTGGCTACTCAGATGTGACTCAAGATATAGAGATTGTTGCTAGCCAAACTGTAACACTAAACATTATTTTAAACTCTGAAGATACTGCTTTAGAAGAAGTTACCATTAATGGTTATGGCCTTAGCGGACAAGCAAGAGCCTTAAACACGCAAAAGAACAAACAAAATATTACTAACGTTGTGTCTACAGACCAAATCGGTAAGTTTCCAGATGCCAATATTGGTGATGCTGTAAAACGTATTCCTGGTATTACAATGCAGGTAGATCAAGGTGAAGCGCGAAATATTATTGTTCGTGGTCTTTCTCCTCAATTAAACTCTGTTACCTTAAATGGTAGTAGAATTCCTTCTGCTGAAGGTGATAACCGTAACGTTCAGATGGATTTAATTCCATCGGATATGATTCAGACCATTGAAGTAAACAAAGCCGTAACGCCAGATATGGATGCTGACGCTCTTGGTGGTTCTGTTAACTTAATTACTCGTACATCGCCTCAAGGTTTCCGTTTGTCTGCAACTGTTGGTTCTGGTCTTAACTTTATTACAGACAAAAGAATTTTAAACGGATCGTTCTTAGTTGGAGACCGAAGTAAAAATGATAAATTCGGTTGGATGGTTTCTGCATCTATTAACGATAACGACTTTGGAAGTGATAACGTTGAAGTTGAATGGACAGACGAGTTTGAGTTTAACGAATTTGATGACGAAGATAACTTAACAGAGCTTGATGTAAATCCTTATGCTAATGTATTTGAAATTAGAGAATATCTAGTTCAACGTGTACGTCGTAGCTTCTCAGCTAACTTAGATTACAAATTCGATGATAACAATTCCGTTTATTTTAAATCTATCTATAACTGGAGAGACGATAGAGAAAACCGTTTTAGATTAGAGCACGAAATTTTAGATGGTGAAGACATTACTCCTGGTGACTTTTCAGTAGATGGTAATGGTAACCTTACTATGTTTCCTGTGGAAGCAAAACGCCAATCTAAAGGTGGTATTGGAAATGACAGAAATAAAAACAGACGTTTAGAAGACCAACGTATGCAAAACTATAGCCTTGGAGGTGAGCACCTTTTTGGTAGTGTTCAATTCGATTGGATGGCTTCTTTTGCTAAAGCTTCAGAAGAGCGTTTAAACGAGCGTTATTTAGAGTATGAGAGTGAATACATAATCGACTATAATAACAATCAAGATAAACCTTTGTACACTCCTACAAATCCTGCTAATGCTAATTTTGCTGATTTTGAATTTGGTGAGCTTACAGAAGAAAACCAATATACAGAAGAAGAAGACATTAATATTTTTGTTAATGCACAATTGCCAGTATCTATAATTGATGGTAATGACGGCTTTTTAAAGTTTGGTGCTAAA
>JASBSE010000533.1 GCA_030149115.1 Winogradskyella sp.
ACTGATGATGCGTTAATTATTAATGGTAAAAAAGTACTTGTTTTTAGTGAAAAATCTCCTGAAAACCTACCTTTGAAATCACTTGACATTGATATAGTTATTGAATGTACAGGAATTTTCTTGACAAGAGAATTAGCTAACAAGCATATTATCGCAGGAGCTAAGAAAGTAATCTTGTCTGCTCCCGCAAAAAGTGATGATATTAAAACCATCGTTATAGGAATTAATGATGATTTAATTGACCCTACGGATACGATTATTTCTAATGCATCGTGCACTACCAATGCAGTAGCACCGATGATTAAAATATTAAAAGATAATTTTGGTATTGAACAGGCACAAATAGCAACTGTTCATTCATATACCAATGATCAACGTCTGCACGATGCTCCTCATAGAGATTTAAGAAGAGCAAGAGCTGCAGGTCAGTCTATTGTGCCAACAACAACAGGTGCTGCAAAAGCACTAACTAAAATTTTCCCTGATTTATCTGATGTTATAGGTGGTTGTGGTATTAGAGTTCCAGTTGCAAATGGTTCTCTCACAGATATTACCATTAATGTTGAAAGAGATACAACCATCCAAGAAGTGAATTCTGTTTTTAAGAAAGCATCTAAAGGTTCACTAAAAGGTATTATAGAATATACTGAAGATCCGATAGTTTCAATAGATATCGTAGGTAATTCTCATTCATGCATCTTCGATTCTCAGATGACCTCAGTCATCGGAAACATGGTAAAAATAGTGGGCTGGTACGATAATGAAACTGGTTATAGTGCAAGAATTTTAGATTTAATTTGCAATTTATCGGATAAAAAAGCACTTTTGTCGAATAAATAATTATATTTGTTCAAATTAATAAAGCTGAAATGTCCCAAATCAAATGTTACATATTTGTTTTTTTAGCATGTTTTTCTAGTCTGGTTTTCTCACAACAAGGAGTTGTAGAAGATTCAGACATGTTGGCTTTACGTTTACAAGAGCGTATTAGTCAAGCAAAATTAGAAAGCGATAGAGGCGATTATTATAATGCTTTAAATAATCTTGATAAGGCTCTAGAGATTTCAAAAACCATTGAAGACGTAATAAGTCAGGGGACAACGCTCACTAAAATTGCTAAAGTACGTTATCTAGTTGGTGAAACAGACAAGGCGAATATCGCACTCGGAAAGGCAATAGAGATACAACGCCAAAATGATGATTACGGTAATCTTGCTGTTAGTTATAATATTCAAGGAGTTGTTTACAGTACCAACGAAAAATATCAACTTGCTTTAGACTACTACAAGTCTGCTAAAAACTTATTTGAACAAGAAGATTTAGAAGAATATATTTCCGAGGTCGTTCTAAACGAGGCCAAAGCTCTTATAGCATTACAGAGGTATGAGGAGGCCAAAACTCAGCTTGAGAAAGCTATAATCATAGCTAAAAAGTATGAGCAGAGAAGAGTTTTAAGTAGTGCTTTAATTCAATCAGGAAAGGTCTCGAGTACATTAGATAATACTGATTTGGCCTTGTCTCAGGTTGAGGAAGGGCTCGCTATTGCAAAGTCTTATGATATTGTAGAAAATATTAATGAAGCCTATTTTACCTTAAGTGATATTCATAAAAAACGAGGTGAGTATAAGCGTTCTTTAGAAAATATAACAAAGCATATCCGTCTTTCGGATTCTATCTTAAACGTTAAGAGAGAGAACTTAGCACCAGGAATTTCCAGTCAATTTATAAATAAGTACAAAGACGACCAGAACGCACAATTAAAAGCCCAAATAGACGAAGTAAGTGCAGAAAGTAACTTTACAAGAATAACCACAATATTAAGTATAGCCTTAATTACAATTCTTTCGCTGTTAACCCTATCATTATACAAAAACAATAACATTAGGTTAAAGACTAACAATATGCTTCATAAGAAGAATGATGAGCTTATTGTGGCGAAAGAAAAAGCTGAGTTGGCTTCTAAAACTAAAGCTAACTTTTTATCAACTGTAACACACGAGCTAAGAACTCCGTTGTACGCAGTTACAGGTTTAACAAATATGTTATTAGATGAAAGCCCTAAAGAGCATCAAGTACCGCATCTAAAATCATTAAAATTTTCAGGAGATTATTTGTTGACTTTTATTAACGATATTCTTCAAATAAATAAAATTGAAGCAAATAAGGTTGAGCTAGATCCAGAAGTATTCAACCTAAAAAATAAAATAGAAAATGTAATGTCTGCTTTAGGAAATTCGGCTAAAGATAATGGCACTAAATTACATTTTGACTATGAAGATGGTTTACCAGAAGCTTATAATGGTGACCAGCTAAAGATTTCCCAAATCTTAATTAACCTACTAGGAAATGCTATTAAATTCACAAAAGATGGAGACATCTGGGTAAGAGCTTACAAAATTGACCAAAAAGACAATTTGTACACCTTACGTTTTGAAATTGAAGATAATGGTATTGGTATTACAAAAG
This sequence comes from Winogradskyella sp., assembly GCA_030149115.1. Lineage (GTDB taxonomy): Bacteria > Bacteroidota > Bacteroidia > Flavobacteriales > Flavobacteriaceae > Winogradskyella. The sequence continues at coordinate 2,467 of JASBSE010000533.1, forward strand.
AAAAGCAAGATCAAATGTTTGAGAGCTTCTCTCAAGGCTCCGTTCAGATTAACCGTAAGTATGGAGGAACAGGTCTTGGTTTATCTATTGTAAAAGGGCTTATTAAAATTCTTAGCGGTAAGATCTATTTGAAGAGTGAACTTGGAAAAGGGACAACATTCTTCTTTGAGATTCCATTAGAGAAGGCTGAGAAAGTTGAAAAGCCAGTAGTAGAAGAAACTAAACAATCAAATAAGATGGAAGATTTGGATCTAAGCAATGTTAAGATTTTAATTGTTGAGGACAATAAAATCAACCAGATGATTACCAAAAAGATTCTCAACAAAATGGGGCTTTACTGTGACGTTGTAGATAATGGTGAAGCAGCTGTAGAGCAGGTGAGATCAACAGATTATAATGTTGTCTTAATGGATATTCACATGCCAGGTATAAGTGGTTTAGAAGCGACTAAGATTATCAGAACATTTAATAAAGATTTAGTCATCTTTGCACTTACAGCGGTAACATTAGAGGATAAGATGCATGAGTTTGGTGAGGCCGGATTTAATGACATTATCTCTAAACCATTTAAACAAGAAGACTTTGAAGGTAAGTTGTACGATGTACTTTCGGGTAAGGAAGTAGTATCTAGTTTCTTTTAACCTACAAAAGATTTTACAGCATCATCAAAAACATCTTTTCTATCAATAGTAATTTCAATAGGAAGGTAGAATAATTTAGATTCTAAACTTTCATTATCGGTTAATCGAACAAAATCTTTTTCCGTAGTAATAATCAATTCTTTTTTTGCCAATTCTTCAATATCATTTATTCTGAAGCTATAGTGATCAGGAAACTCTAAATGATCAAATTTTAAACCTTTATTTTTTAGAAATTCAACTAAAGGTTTTGCATTTGCAATACCAGTTACAAGTGTAAATTCTGATAAAGATTGCAATGCTATTTCAGAATGTGTAGAAATAACCTTTTCAGTATAGTTTATAGAGCTAAATACTAATTTTTGATTTGGCTTTATCTTTAGGTCTTTAGATATTTTACTTTTTTTACTTTCAGAAATATCTGCAGGACATTTCGTTACAACAATAACATCAGCACGCTTAGCACCAGATTTTGGCTCTCGTAAGTTTCCTGTAGGTAATACGATATCATTACTGTAGAGATTGTAATAAGCAGTGAGCAAAATATTAAAGCCAGCTTTTACTTTTC
>JASBSE010000581.1 GCA_030149115.1 Winogradskyella sp.
ACCTGGAGGACCGGTCTTGATTTCTACAACGAGCGCAACGTGAACGGTTCCAACAGGGGCGGTGTGGAATTCACCCAGGCCATCTTCGGTTTCTTGGACACCTATGACAACAACAACACCATCTGGGACCACTACCTGGCCCTTGACGGTAACTATGACCTTTCCGAGAAGATCGGCATGACCTTCATCGTGGGTGCCAACGCCCGTTCGGATTCGTTCGACAGACAGGGTACCGCCAGTACAGGCCAGATCGTGTACGGTATCAAGCGGCACTTCAACTACCAGAACCAATTGCCGATCCAGTTTTCGCAACAGCGCAACATCGTGGGGCTATTGGGCCAGGTGTCCTTTGACTATGACAGCATGTTGTTCTTGAACCTGAACACCAGGACCGACTGGGTATCCAACCTGATCACCGAGAACAGGAGCCTTACCTATCCGGGTGTGAGCGTTTCCTTCCTTCCAACGGCGGCCTTCAGCGGCCTGCAGTCCGAAGGTGGTCTGAACTACTTGAAGCTCCGTGCAGGTTACGCGACCTCCGCGAACTTCCCTACCGGTTACCCGACCGTTAGTGTTGTGGAGCAGAACACACAGGTATATGCCGATGACGGTAGCGTGACCACAAACCAGGTGGACAACTTCAGGGCCAACCCGAACCTAAAGCCAGAGCTTTTGAAAGAGTTCGAGGTAGGTTTCGAGTCCCGATTCTTGTCTAACAGGGTCTCTTTGGACTTCACCTATTATGACAGAAGGACCGACGACCTTATCGTGAGCCAGCCGCTTCCACCATCCACCGGGTTTACCTTGACCCAGTCCAACATCGGACAGATCAGCAACAAGGGTATCGAGGCCGATCTGGGCATCGACATCTTTAAAGGTGGGAAGGATGGTTTCAACTGGAACTCCAGGATGAACTTCTTCGCCAACAAGGAGGTGGTCGAGGAGCAGGAAGAGGACATCATCTTCTATGCCGGTAGTACCGCACTTTTTGTGGGTGCAAATGCCGCCATCAAAGGGGAATCTTTGGGTACCATCGTGGGTACGGCCGTGGGCCGTGATGCCGATGGCAACTACTTGGTGAACAATGGTGGTAACTATGTTATAACCGAGCAGGACAATGACGGAAACGTGCCGATCATCGGTGATGCGGTTCCCGATTATACCATGAACTTCTTCAACAACTTCAGCTACAAGAACTGGAGCCTTGGCTTCCAAGTACAGCACGTGAAGGGCGGGGATATCATGTCCAGTACCATCGCCACCCTATTGGGCCGTGGTCTTATCGTCGAGACACAGGACAGGGAGAACACCTATATCCTTCCTGGTGTGAACCAGTCCACAGGTGAGGTGAACAACTTCCAGATCAACAACTCCACGTACTACTTCAACAACCTGTTGTTCGGTCCGGCTGAGCTCAAGATCTACGACGGGTCCGTGATCCGTTTGCAGGAGGTTTCACTTTCCTACTCCTTCCCATCGAAGTTCTTGGACAAGACACCTTTCGGTTCCTTGACCTTGACCGCACAGGGATTCAATTTGTGGTATGATGCGTACAACACCCCTGACGGTGCCAACTTCGACCCTAACGTGGCCGGTATCGGTATCGGCAACGGTCGTGGTTTCGACTTCATGAACGGTCCGTCACAACGTAGATATGGATTCACCGTAAGGGCATCGTTCTAATAAAAATTGTTAATGATATAAGCATTATGAAAAAATACATCAAATATATTTCGATGGTCTTTATCGCAGGGGCAACGCTTACCTCCTGCGAAACGACCGAACTGGACTTGAGGGTAAGTCCTAACGATCTTGCCGCCGACCAGGCGGACCCGAACCTCTTGCTCAACTCCATACAGTTGGCCTACGCATCGAACATGTCCGTTATCAGCGACAGGGGTGCGGAACTGACCCGTATCGACTATATGAGCGGTAGGGATTATTTCAACAACTATCCCGGGGATACGTTTAACGCTATCTGGTCAAGGACCTATAGTAGTGGAACCAACATCCCAGGAGCTGGTGTACAGGCCGGTATGTTTACGAACGTATCTACCTTGGAAGCCATCAACGAAGCAAGTGATATCGATTATTCGTTCCACTTGGGCGTTGCCAAGACCCTACAGGCACACATGTTGATGCTCTTGGTGGATTACCTTGGCGAGACCGCTTGGAGCCAGGCTGGAAACCCTGCCGAGTTCCCGGCCCCTGCCTTGGATGATGGTGCTTCCGTTTATGCCGCTGCATTGGGCCTATTGAACGAGGCACAGTCCCTGTTGTCCGGTTCACCTTTGACCTTGGGCGCCACCGACCTTTTCTATGACGGTGACACCTCCAAATGGTTGAAACTGGTCAACACCATCCGTTTGAAGGCCTATGCCACCACCGGTGACACGGCCAACTTCAACTCGGTGATCTCGGGGGGCAATTTCATCTCCTCCAACGAGGACGATTTCCAGTTCCAGTACGGGGCCAGCGAACTGCAGCCCGATACACGCCATCCTGACTATGCGTCTGATTACACGCCTTCAGGTGCCAACATCTACCAGTCCAACTGGTTGATGGAACTGATGCTAAACAACGATGATCCACGTATCCGTTACTATTTCTACAGACAGACCGATGCCACTCCAGGTGCCGATGCACCAGCGAACGAGGAGACCTTGGCCTGTTCATTGGCCGTACCGCCACAGCACTATATCGATGGTGGGTACACCTACTGTAGTGTTCCCAACGGATATTGGGGAAGGTCCCACGGTAACGATGAGGGAACTCCTCCGGACAACTTCTTCAGGACCGCAGTGGGCGTTTACCCGGCTGCCGGTAGGTTCGACGACAACAGCTTTGGGACCGTTGGCCTTGGAAGAGGTGGTCGCGGTGTGGGCATCGAGCCCATCATCCTTGCCTCCTATGTGGATTTCTGGAGGGGAATGATGGCCGCCAACGACGCCGACCGTGCGAACCATATGAGGAACGGACTTGTAAAATCCATCGCCAAGGTGCAGTCCTTCGGTGCTTTGGATGCCAATGCCGATTCGTCCTTCGCTCCCGATGCAGCCACTGTTACCGCTTATATCGATGGTATCGTGGCCGATTTCAACGCAGCCACTGGGGATGATAAGGAGAACATCTTTGCCGAGCAGTACTTCGTGACCCTTTACGGTGGTGCCACCGAGGCCTACAACTATTACAGGAAAACAGGTTACCCGACCACGGTCCTTCCCAACTGGGAACTTGATCCGGGACCGTTCCCAAGGAGCTTCCTGTATCCTCAGAACGAGGTTGTGACCAACCCGTCCCTGACCCAAAAACAAACATTGACGCAGCAAGTGTTCTGGGATACCAATCCTGCAAGTCCAACTTTCCCACCTGCTAACTAAAATTAAAATTGAACAATATGAAAAATTGGTTTAAACATATATCGATCCTCTTCACAGGGGCAGCATTGCTGACCATCTCCTGCGAGGACAGTAACACGGTCGTGGACCAGGTGGTGGACGGGACCGAAAGGGGGGCCATCCTCAGGACGGCCAACCTGATCTCCAACGAACTGGGCATAGGCGACGCTACCGCTGGTTTCTCCGTGGAACTGGAGGTACAGGATGAAGAGAACGGTGCTTTGGTAAGTTCCGTCAACGTTTACGTAGGTTTCAGGGACAATACCGATTTGGTAGGGCCCGGAACCGATGTGGCAGAAACCCTTTTTGGATCCGTGGACGCATCCACTTTTACAACCGGTCCGTTCGGATTGCCAAGGTTCACCTACTCCGCAACATTATCAGAAATGTTGTCCCACGTGGGAAGGACCGAGGCCGACATAACCGGGGGTGACCAGTTCACCATCCGTTTCGAGCTCGTGCTCACCGATGGCAGGACCTACTCTTTCGCCGATAACACCGGTACATTGACAGGTTCCTTCTTCAGGTCCCCGTTCCTCTACACGCCCACTGTGACCTGTCCTGTGGCCAGTGACATGTTTGTGGGTGATTACTTGATCGAGCA
>JASBSE010000111.1 GCA_030149115.1 Winogradskyella sp.
GTAATTGCCAAAAACGGTCTTTTACCAGCTGTTGCAAAACTTGCTGAAAGCGCATCAGGTGTAAACAGTCTTAAATTTGAAGTACAAAGTCATGGTTTAGAAGAAAGAATAGATAACAGTTTAGAAATCTCAATTTTCAGAATCATTCAAGAATTAGTTACTAATGTCATTAAGCACGCCAATGCTACTAAAGGTATAATTCACCTCACCAATCATGACGAAACTATAAATATCATGGTAGAAGATAATGGTAAAGGGTTTAATCCAAATCAGGTAACAAAAACGAATAAAGGCATGGGAATTAGCAGTATTGACAAACGCGTAGAACATTTGGATGGGAAACTGACCATTGAGTCAGAAAAAGACAAAGGAACAACTGTAATAATCGATATACCTATAGATAATAAATAATGAAACCATTACTCCTTTTTTTTCTTGTCTTTTATACTTCAACTTTCTACGCGCAAGAAGAAACCAAAGCTAATCTATTATCAAGTTGGAAAAACACCCAACTAAATGATTCTATTAGAGCTGAAAACTATTTTAAATTAATCTCTAAATATTATCAACAAGAAGATCCAAGTCTAGCAAAAACAATGGCAGACACGCTTTATCAATTTACTCAAAAAAAAGAACTGATAAATCAAAAAACAAAAGTTGAGTTGATGCTAGGGAATTTAGAATATAATAATTCAAACATAGAACTTTCACTAAATTATTATAAAAAAGCCTTAGAGTCCTCAAAATCAAATCCTGACCTAAAAAATGAAGCCAAAGCCTTATCTAATATTGGCCAAATATATTCTCTTTACTTTAAATACGATAAGGCCTTAGATTACTTAGAAAAAGCAAAAAAAATAGCAAAACAATCTAAAGATACATCCGCTATAGCCGCAATCTTAATGAATATTGGCAATGTATATGGTAATAAGTTTCAATTTGCAACGTCAAATGAGTATTACAGTCAAAGTATTGAATTATACAAGGCTTTGAATGATGAAATAAATCAGGCGAAAATATATAGTCTTATTGGCGATAACGAGGACCGAAGTGGCAATTTTAATAAATCTAAGAAATATTATTTCAGGTCATTAAAAGTTTTCAGAGAGCACAATGATATCCAAAATGAAAGACAAGTACTATTCTCCCTTTCTAGTTCTTATTTAAGTCAGAAACTCTACGATTCATGTATTTATTATGGCAAAACCAGAGAAAAAATAGACCAAAAACTTAGTCCTAATATTTATTCGGTGACCAATTATTACAATCTTTCTGATGCTTATAAGGCCACAGGGAGCCTTAAAAATGCATTTGAATATTTAGAAAAAGCCACTAGTATTGAAAGCCAACTGCAACAATTCAATGCAAACAAAAAACTTCAAAATATTGAAATAAAACAAATCAAAACTAAGGACAGCCTTATAAATGTTGCCAAAACATATCAAACTAACCTTAAACATCAAAAAGAAAAAACAAAACTCACTTTATTCTGGGGTGGTATTTTAGCCCTTGTCTCTACTCTTGCATTTTTATTATTTAGAAATACAAAACGTAAGCAACGTAAAGCCGAAGAAGAGCGTCAAAAACAAATCGATGAAAAAGAAAAAATCCTTAAAGACCTAGAGTTATCTACCATTGATGCCATGATACTGGGTCAGGAGAAAGAGCGACAAAGGTTGGCATCAGACCTTCATGATAGTGTTGGCGCTACACTATCTGCAGCAAAACTTCAATTTGAGCACTTAATAAAAGACGAAATAGACACCAAAGCTAGAGAAGAACTCATTAATAAAACGAGTACCCTTTTAGAAGATGCCTATGTAGAAATTAGATCTATGGCACACTTAAAAAATTCTGGCGTAATTGCCAAAAACGGTCTTTTACCAGCTGTTGCAAAACTTGCTGAAAGCGCATCAGGTGTAAACAGTCTTAAATTTGAAGTACAAAGTCATGGTTTAGAAGAAAGAATAGATAACAGTTTAGAAATCTCAATTTTCAGA
>JASBSE010000112.1 GCA_030149115.1 Winogradskyella sp.
AGCACAATATGAAGCTGCTTTAAACATTGCGCTAAAAACATCACTTCAAGGCTACATGGCTGCTAATGAAGGTATGAAGCTTAGACCGAACCGATTTGAAGTTTTTAAGACCCTTGATGCTAATAAACTGATAATCATTGGCAAAAAAGACACACTAATCAACAGAGAGCAACTTCTTTCAAAAATTGAAAATACAGATATAAATGTTGCTGAATTTTCTGAAGGACATATGAGTTATATTGAAAATACTACAGAATTATCTTACTTATTATTGCTTTTCATCGAAAAATAATACTTTTTGACGTTTTAGGTAATTTATTTATTAAGTTTAACCAACTCAAAATGTTTATCTTAAATCTTAACCTACTATGTCAGCAACCAAACTCTACTGTGATTTCTTCGGTCACAACTACAAGATGACAAAAAAAGTGACAAATCACGTTAAGGAATACACGTGCTCTTGTTGCAAAAAGCAATTGACTACAAACAGCAATGGCCAGCTTACCGAATTAACACCAAAATATCAAGAGATAAATTCTGCTCTAGAACGCCTATATAACATTAGAATGATGCGTTTAAAGCAAAAAACATTCAATTCATCGATTTGTTGAATGTTAACAACTTGTGAATAACTCTTTTTCTTATATTTAAAAACCTTAATTAAATAATCCCTTAACTAAGAAAAAAGTACTCACAATGAAGAATGTGTTATGCTCTTTAATCGGACATGATTTTGAAGTCTCTAAGGTAGTAACCTATCATGTTAAAGAATATAAATGTAAGCGCTGCAGTTCCGAAATGACCATTGACGGAAACGGAAAATTTATTCCTTTAACACCTAAACACAAAGAAATTAATTCGGTATTAAACCGAGTACATAATAAGCGTTTAGAAAGAAGTCAAAAAATCCTTATGATTGATTATTAAGGGCATTCCAACCTTTTGCAATTATCGGTATTTTTTGCTCTGCCCTTGTAACCAAATGCATTCCTCTTTCCTCTTCAGTCATATAACCAATTACGGTTAAATTAGGATTTCCTTTAATCTTTGGATAATCTTCTTGAGAAATTGTCATTAGTAATTCGTAATCCTCACCTCCGTTTAAAGCTACGGTTGTACTATCTATATTAAATTCTTCACATGTTGAAATCAACTGAGGATCTAATGGAATTTTATTTTCGTAGACATCAACACCTACCTTACTTTGCTTGCACAAATGAATAACTTCAGACGATAAACCATCGCTTATATCGATCATACTTGTAGGCTTTACCTCTAATTTTTGAAGCAATTCTATAATATCTTTTCTCGCTTCAGGTTTTAATTGTCTTTCAACAATATATGTATACATAGATAAGTCTGGCTGCGAATTTGGATTTACTTTAAAGACTTCCTTTTCGCGTTCTAAAACTTGTAATCCCATATAAGCTCCTCCAATATCGCCTGTAACTACCAATAAATCGTTTGGTTTTGCTCCTGAACGTAAAACTTCATTTCCTTTTTCAACCTCACCAATGGCTGTAATAGAGATTATTAAACCTGATGTCGATGATGTCGTATCTCCACCTACAACATCAATATTGTAAAATTCGGCAGCTGTTGTAATACCAGCATATAATTCTTCTAAGGCTTCAAGCGGAAAACGATTAGATACAGCTATAGATACTGTAACTTGAGTCGCCTTTGCGTTCATGGCATAAATATCGGAAAGATTAACCATAACGGCTTTGTAGCCCAGGTGCTTTAAAGGCACATAACTCAAATCAAAATGTACTCCTTCTACCAACAAATCAGTAGACACAACAATTTGCTTTCTACCATAATTCAAAACAGCAGCATCGTCACCAATACCTTTTACAGTAGACTTATGATTTATCTTAAAATGTTTTGTTAAGTGATCTATAAGTTTAAACTCGCCTAGCTCACTTAAAGGTGTACGCTTTGGATTTTTATCTTCTATCATGATGCAAAAATATTATGCTTTTTTAAATAATTGCATTAATGCTGACGTTAATTATATGGTAATTTTAACAATCTGTGAAATTTACTGTAAATTGCTTAAAAAAAGTTTATGAATGTTTTTGTCCTAAAAAGATGTTTATTTCGCGTAATCGCTTGTACCTTTTTGTTTGTTACGATAATAGGTTGCTCTGACGATGACGGCAACAATAATATTGATACCGACAACGATACCATTTTAGACAGCTCTGATAATTGCCCAACCATTGCCAATGAAGATCAACTTGATACTGATAGTGACGGTCTTGGAGATGCTTGCGATGACGATGATGACAATGATGGTATTTTAGATATTGATGATAATTGTCCTTTAATAGCTAACCCTCTACAAGAAGATGCAGACAATGACGGCATCGGAGACGCCTGTGATGACAACACTATTTTACCTCAGTTTCCTTGTGAAAATGGATTTGCTAATGGTCATCCGTGTAGCGGATTTGATCTTATGAGTCATATCCCTATTGATGTTTTAGGTGGCGATGGTGCAGAAGGTAATGATTCTTGGGGTTGGACTGACCCTGAAACGGGTAATGAATATGCGTTAGTTGGCACTACAACCAATGCTGCATTCGTCGATATTACTGATCCTTCAAATCCAATTCTATTAGGCACATTAGCAACTGCTACTGTAAATAGCCTTTGGAGAGATATTAAAGTATATAATAATCATGCATTTATAGTGAGTGAAGCGGCTGGCCATGGTATGCAGGTTTTTGACTTAACGAGATTAAGAAATGTTACAAATCCACCCGAAACCTTTACTGCTGATGCTAACTACAATGGGTTTGGTAGTGCTCACAATATAGTTATTAATGAAGATAGTGGTTTTGCCTACGCTGTAGGCTCCGATACATATAGTGGAGGCCCTCATTTTGTAAACATTCAAAACCCAACCGCTCCTGTTGCGGCTGGCGGCTATGCTGATGATGCTTACTCTCATGATGCTCAAGTTGTAACTTACAATGGACCAGATGTAGATTATACTGGTAGAGAAATTTTAATTGGTAGTAATGCTAATGAAGTGGTGATTATAGATGTCACTGACAAAGCAAATCCTGTTCAAATTTCAACTATAGATTACGGTAATTTAGGTTATGCGCATCAAGGATGGTTTACTGATGATATGGTCTACTTTTTACTTGGCGATGAACTTGATGAAATCAATTTTGGCAATAACTCTAGAACTATTGTTTTTGATTTTAGTGACTTAGACAATCCATTATATCACATGGAATATTTAGCACCAACTTCTGCCATAGACCATAACGGTTATGTAGTAGGCAATACGTTTTATGTTGCTAATTACACGGCTGGTCTAAGAGCTATTGATATATCAAGCATAGACTCTGGCGTAATGACCGAAACCAGTTTTATAGACACTTATATTCCTAACGACAACACAGCTTTCAATGGTGCATGGAACATCTATCCGTTTTTTGAAAGCGGCAATATCGTCATTAGCGACATTGATGGTGGTTTGTTTATTGTAAGACCTTCAAATTAGCATATATGCTCAACAAAGTCTTTACATATTGTTTTATGGTTTTACTGCTACTAAACTGTAGTAGTGATGACGCTTCCCTTTCTAATAATCAAGGTCAGCTAATATTTGCCAAAACCTATGGGGGCACAAAAAACGATAGCGCACAATCTATTACAGCTACTTCAGATGGAGGTTATATAATTTTGGGGTACACACAAAGTAATGATAACGATATTACCGATAAACAAGATGAAAGTTTTGACTATTGGGTTTTAAAGTTTGATGCCAACAATCAGTTAGAGTGGCAAAAAACCTATGGAGGCAGTTTAGACGATAGAGGTAGCGATATCATTCAAACTTCAGATGGTGGTTTTGCCATTTTAGGATATAGCTTCAGTAATGATGGTGACACTACCCAAAACGAAGGCCTTCAAGATTATTGGCTAGTGAAACTAGATGCTAACGGGAATATATCTTGGGAAAAATCATTCGGTTATCAAGGAACGGATTCTGGAATTTCTTTTATTGAAACAAATGACCTGGGATTTTTGATTACTGGCATTTTAGATGTCACAGCTTCTGGTGGTGAAGGAAATTCATCACGAACCGCAAACAGACATGCTGGTGGTGATTACTGGGCTTTAAAACTCGATATTTCTGGCAACTTAGAATGGAGCCATTACTTTGGTGGGAATTTTACAGATACACCTTATGGCGTTATTCAAACAGATGACAATGGCTACATAGTAGCAGGAAGTTCAGATAGTGAGGATACAGATATTTCCAGCAATATTGGCACCTATGATTTTTGGGTTATTAAGATTTCTGAGTCTGGGAATTTAGTTTGGGAAAAATCTTTTGGAGGTTCTCAAATAGATGAAGCGAGAGCCATTATTAAAACTGATGATGACAATTACATTATTGCTGGTGATACTCGTAGCAGTGACAATGACATATCACAAAACAAAGGAGCTGCGGATTTATGGCTTATAAAAATATCGCCTTCTGGAAATCTCATCTGGGAAAAGACGATTGGAGGTTCTAGTTTTGATGTGGCTAGAGCTATAAAAAAATCTCAAAATAACGGTTTTTTACTTTCTGGCAGTTCCCGAAGCAGTGATATGGATGTATCTGAAAACAAGGGTCAAAATGATGCTTGGGTTTTAAAAACAGACAACAATGGTAATTTGCTATGGGAAACCACTGTTGGAGGCTCTAATATTGATTTTTCTTACGATGTCGTCGAATTAATAAATGGTTCGGTCATTGCTGTTGGTGACACAGCTAGTAATGATGGAGACATTATAGAAAACAAAGGGTTTACAGATTTATTAATTATTAAAATTAATTAAAAAATGAATAAAATCGTTTCACTTTTATGTATGCTAATTTTACTTAGCGCATGCAATTCAAGCGATGATTCAGATAGCTCGCAAAAGGTTTCAACTACTTTTAAGTTTACACATAATTGGGATGGATCACTCATTAGAGATTATAACTTTGGCCCTATTCAATATGTAAATGCAAATGGTGAATCCATTGGGTTTGAAAGGCTTCGTTATGTAATTTCAGATATCATTTTCACAAAAGCCAATGGCGAAGAAATTGAACTCGATGTTTACAATCTAGTGGACCTTACAAATGAAGTGAATATGGAATATACACCAGAAACTCAAATTACTGTTGGTAATTACACAAATGTGTCTTTTACTTTTGGTTTAGATAATGAGGATAATGCTGAAAATTACACAGATCTTAACTCAGCTTCATTTAATGTCCCTGAAACAATGGGAGGAGGTTACCACTACATGCAGTTTGATGGTAAGTTTATTAACTCTAATTCGGAAGAGCAAGGGTTTAATTACCACGCTATAAGAGCCGTGGATAATGCAGGTGCCAACCCAACATTTCCTCAAGACACTTTCTTTACAGTAAATCTTGGTGCTATAGAAATCACCAATGATATTGAAATTGAGGTGAAAATGAATATCGCTGAATGGTTTAAAAACCCTAATCTTTGGGATTTAAATGTATATAACCAAATGCTGATGCCAAATTCTACAGCCCAGATTATGATGTATGAAAATGGGCAAAATGTATTTAGCTTAGGAGATGTATTTCAATAAATCATAATAATGAAAAAAGCACTAACCCTTATTGTTATTATTCTTTGCTCAAGTTGTTCTAGTGACGACTCGGGTTACCAGCCTGCATCATTACCTCTAGATGTTCCTGAAATATTTTCGACCAATATTATTCCACCTGTTATACCTACAGAAAACCCTCAAACCGCTGAAGGTGTAGCCTTAGGAAAAAAATTGTTTTTTGATGTCATCCTTTCCGCAGATGGTTCAAAAGCGTGTGTTTCTTGCCATTCGCCTCAAAACGCTTTCTCAGATACAACACCCACTAGTGTAGGAGTTTCAGGAGTTGCTGGCTTTCGTAATTCTATGCCTCTTTTCAATTTAGCCTGGAACTACAATGAACGCTTTACATGGACAGGAAGAGAATTAAGCCTAGAAAGACAAATTGAAGGACCAGTAACAAACCCTATTGAACTTCAAAGTAACTGGGAAGAAGTTATTGACCGATTACAGAATCATTCTGAATATCCAGAATTATTTCAATTAGCATTTAACACCTCAACAATTAGTAAAGACTTAATAACAAAAGCTATAGCCCAGTTTGAGCGTACCTTAATTTCAGCAAACTCTAAGTTTGACAGGTATTCTCTAGGTCAAGCTTCTTTAACTCAGCAAGAGCTAAATGGTTTAGATATTTTTTTAAGAGAGGACAAAGGAGATTGTTTTCATTGTCACGGTAATCCAAACAATCCTCTTTGGACCGATAATGATTTTCATAATAATGGACTAGACGCTACTTTTACGGATTTAGGACTTGGAGTTGTTACAGGAGATCCTAATGACAATGGTAAATTTAAAACTCCTTCTCTTCGCAATTTAGCCTATACAGCCCCTTATATGCACGATGGTAGATTTGCTACTTTAGATGAGGTTATAGACCATTATAGTGAAGGGCTTCAAAACTCACCCACAATTGACCCTCTTATGAAAAAAATAAATCAAGGAGGAGTACAGTTATCTGATCAAGAAAAAGCTGATTTAAAGGCTTTTTTGCTAACACTGTCAGACCCATCATTTTTGAATAATCCAGATTTTCAAAACTAAAATTGTAAGTTCATTCTTGTTAATCAATGTATTTCATCGAAAAACAAGGGCTTTGACCTTCTTTTATTTTTGTTTTACGTAATTTTTCAGTCCCAAATTTTATTAGATGAAACCTACTACAAGCAAAGCATTGCCCTGTGCTGTGTTTGGTCACAATTATGTAAAGTCAAAAACATATTCTGACCTAACATCCGAATTAACTTGTTCTCACTGCAATACTGTTATAAAAACAGATGCAAATGGCAATTTTGAAGAGTTAAACGCAACCAACAAGCGCATTCAAACTACACTTAGACAATTATTTCATCTTAAGCTTCAAACGGCTAAGCCTAAATTTTCTTAATCCATAAGAAAACTCTATTAAATCATATGCTAATATAATGTTAGTAAATATGGTTAAACCTTAGTTAAATCGTATATTTGCATTCTATTTAGAATTAATCTGCTCTAATATATGATTAAAGTTTCTGAACAAGCAAAGAAAAAAGTCGTTGAGCTAATGAATGACGACGGCTACAATCCTAGCACTGACTACATTAGAGTTGGTGTTAAAAGTGGTGGGTGCTCTGGTTTATCCTACGATTTAAAATTTGACAAAGAGCAAGTTGAAGGTGATAAAGTTTTTGAAGACAATGGTGTAAAAATCATTGTGGACAAAAAGAGTTTCTTATACCTTATTGGTACTACTTTAGAATATTCAGGAGGATTAAATGGAACAGGGTTTGTTTTTAACAATCCCAACGCCAACCGTACATGTGGTTGTGGCGAATCATTTTCTTTATAAAAAAACGCAATGAGTAAATATACTGAAGACGATTTAAGAGAAGAATTAAAAACCAAAGAATATGAGTATGGTTTTTATACAGATATTGAATCTGAGACTTTTCCTAATGGACTTAACGAAGATATTATAAAAGCTATCTCTAAAAAGAAGGAAGAGCCAGAGTGGATGACCGAATGGAGATTAGAAGCTTTTAAGGCATGGCAGGAAATGGAAGAGCCAGATTGGGCTAATGTACATTATGAAAAACCAGACTTTCAAGCTATTTCTTATTATTCTGCACCTAATAGCAAACCTAAATACGATAGCCTAGACGAAGTAGATCCGGAGTTATTAGCCACTTTTGAGAAGTTAGGTATTTCTCTAGACGAGCAAAAGAAATTAGCTGGTGTTGCCATGGATGTGGTAGTAGATTCAGTTTCTGTAGCGACCACTTTTAAAAAGACCCTAGCTGAAAAAGGCATCATTTTTATGAGTATTTCTGAGGCTATTAAAGAGCATCCAGAACTTGTAAAAAAATATATTGGCACGGTTGTTCCTCAAAAAGACAACTTCTATGCCGCTTTAAACTCTGCGGTATTTAGTGATGGGAGTTTCTGTTATATCCCAAAAGGTGTTCGTTGCCCGATGGAATTATCAACATATTTCCGTATTAACCAAGCAGGAACAGGTCAGTTTGAAAGAACTCTTGTAATTGCTGACGAAGGAAGTTATGTAAGTTATCTTGAAGGTTGTACTGCGCCAAGTAGAGATGAAAACCAATTGCATGCAGCCGTTGTAGAGTTAATAGCTTTAGATGATGCTGAAATAAAATATTCAACCGTTCAAAACTGGTATCCAGGAAATTCTGAGGGAAAAGGTGGTGTTTTCAACTTTGTAACCAAACGTGGGCTGTGTGAGAAAAACGCAAAAATTTCTTGGACACAAGTAGAAACCGGTTCTGCTGTGACATGGAAATATCCAAGTTGTGTACTTAAAGGAGATAACTCAGTCGGTGAATTTTATTCCATAGCTGTTACTAATAATTTCCAGCAAGCCGATACTGGGACAAAAATGATTCACTTAGGGAAGAACACTAAATCTACCATTATATCTAAAGGTATTTCTGCTGGGAAATCTCAAAATTCTTACCGTGGATTGGTTCAAATAAATTCTAGAGCAGAAAATGCTCGTAACTTCTCTCAGTGCGATAGTTTATTAATGGGTAACGAGTGTGGTGCACATACCTTTCCATATATAGAAGCTAAAAACAAAACTGCACAAATAGAGCACGAAGCTACAACAAGTAAAATTGGTGAAGACCAGATTTTTTATTGTAACCAACGTGGTATAGACACAGAGAAAGCAATTGCTCTTATTGTTAATGGTTTTAGCAAGGAGGTACTTAATAAGCTTCCGATGGAGTTTGCTGTTGAGGCTCAAAAATTACTAGAAATCAGCTTAGAAGGCTCAGTGGGATAAGACTATGAAAAAAATTGTATTCATTTTATTGGCTATGGTAAGTTTCATAGGGTGTAAAGACAACGCTAAAACAGAACCTACCTTAGAAGAAAACAGAGCCAAATCTTACGATCAAAACGATGGCTATATAACTATAAAAGGCGAATTTGTATTCGACGCTGACCAAAATGCCGCAGTCTTTGAATCACCAAATGGCACAATTTATTCTGTTGTTGTAGATGATAATATGCATCAACTTAACAAGGAAGTACAGCCTTTTAAAGAACATAAATACTCTTCTGTACCTGTTACAGTTAGAGTGAAAAAAATTAAAAACACAAACCCAAATATTAAGTGGGAACAAGCCTTAGAAATTAAAGAGGTATTGAAGGTTGAAAAGCCAAATCCAAATAAAGAAGACGTTATAAAATTATCAAACTAAGACAATGTTAAAGATAAACAACTTACACGCAAGCGTAGAAGATAAAGCAATATTAAGAGGTATTAACCTTGAAGTTAAACCTGGAGAAGTACACGCTATAATGGGACCTAATGGTTCTGGTAAAAGTACATTAGCCTCTGTAATTGCTGGAAAAGAAGAGTATGAAGTTGAAGAAGGAGAAATTTTGTTAGAAGGTGAAAACATTGACGAACTTGCTGCAGAAGAACGTGCACACAAAGGTGTTTTCTTATCATTTCAATATCCTGTAGAAATTCCAGGAGTTAGTGTTACTAACTTTATGAAAACAGCCATAAACGAAACTCGTAAAGCTAAAGGTTTAGAAGATATGCCAGCTAACGAAATGCTAAAGATGATTCGTGAAAAATCCGAACTTTTAGAAATAGATCGTAAATTTTTATCACGTTCTTTAAATGAAGGCTTTTCTGGAGGTGAAAAGAAACGTAACGAAATTTTTCAAATGGCAATGTTAGAACCTAAACTGGCAATTCTTGATGAAACAGATTCTGGTTTAGATATCGATGCCTTGAGAATTGTAGCCAATGGTGTTAACAAATTAAAATCTAAAGACAATGCTGTTATTGTGATTACACACTACCAACGTTTATTAGATTATATCGTACCTGATTATGTGCATGTACTTTACAATGGCCGTATTGTTAAGTCTGGCACAAAAGAATTAG
>JASBSE010000611.1 GCA_030149115.1 Winogradskyella sp.
GCTTAACTTTTGTGACCGGGCTGGGGCTCGAACCCAGGACCCTCTCCTTAAAAGGGAGATGCTCTACCAACTGAGCTACCCGGTCTAACATTAAATGTGCTTCTCTAATGCGGGTGCAAATATATAATGTTTAATTAATAAAACAACACTTTTTTTACTTAAATTTTTGTTTTTTTATTTTGATTAAGTTTGGTGCCTAATTTTTAATTATTTAAGTCTTATGATAGTTACTTTAATGGGATATATGGGTTCTGGTAAATCTACAATAGGTAAGAATTTAGCTACTGTGTTGGGGTACAATTTCTTAGACTTAGATGAGTATATTTCGGAGCGAGAAAATAGCTCAATTCCCGATTTATTTAAAAGTAAAGGAGAAATATATTTCAGAAAAAAGGAAACCTATTATTTAAATGAAATTATAAGTTCAAGTGATGATATAGTATTAGCTCTAGGTGGAGGTACTCCTTGTTATGGGAATAATCTAAATATACTTCTCAATAGTTCAAAGGTTAATTTATTTTACTTAAAGTTATCAATACCACAATTAATAGAACGTTTATTTATTGAAAAAGATAGCAGACCTTTAATTAGTCATTTAAATACACGAGAAGAACTTACGGAGTTTATAGGTAAGCATCTTTTTGAACGCACTCAATATTACAATCAGGCTCCTTACTCTATATCTTCAGATCATAAATCTGAGAAAGATATTGTAGAAGAAATTTTAATGGTATTAATCTAAATAGGCTTCGTAAGGCTGTTTAGAAAGATTAACATGCACATGTTCAAAAAGCGAAGTTGATAAAGAAATACCTTTAAAATCTGCTTTTACAGGGAATTTTTTATGATTTCGGTTAACTAACACAGCAGTTTTAAATTGTTTTAAAGGCACATCTAAAAAATGCTTAATACCGTAAATTAATGTACTTCCTGAGTTTAAAACATCATCAATTAAAACTATAGATTTGTTAGTATAGTCTTCACTTTTTATGGATGTTTTAATTGTGTTAGTTGGTTCTTCTTTATCAATAGTAACCTTACATAGTGTAGAGTTGATATCAGAAATTTTATCGAGCTGTGATTTTATTTTCTTGGCTAGTATATAACCATTACTTTCAA
Organism: Winogradskyella sp.; assembly: GCA_030149115.1. Taxonomy (GTDB): domain Bacteria; phylum Bacteroidota; class Bacteroidia; order Flavobacteriales; family Flavobacteriaceae; genus Winogradskyella. The sequence continues at coordinate 1,120 of JASBSE010000611.1, forward strand.
TACCAGCAATTACAATTTCAGTTTCATTTACGTTGCTTTCATATATCTGGTAAGCAATACGTCTTATTTTGTGCTCAATTTCTTTATGGCTTAAAATTGTATTTTTGGTAAGTGCCATGGTACGTAGTTTTGTTTTTAATAAGTAAATAAAATTACAGTCGCTCAAAGATAAAAAACAGTTCTTTACCTTGTCTTTCTTTTATTGAATTTGTTGAGCGCTCTAGTGTTTTAATTTTAAAATATTTGCTAAAGATTGTCTCATATTCATTCAAACTTCCACCAAATGGCGGCCCAGATTCTGTTAATGGAAAATCGAATAATAAGCCAGCTAGTTTTCCATTAGGCTTTAATAACTGAAACATTTTTTCTACATATTGCTTTCTTAAATTGGGACTTAAAGCACAGAAAAATGTTTGTTCAATAATAAGGTCAAATGTCTGATCTAGTTCAAAAAAGTTTTGATGTAATAACTGTTCGCTTGGAAAGTTCTCAACCCTCTTTTTTAAATTTATCAATGGTTGTTTAGCAATATCTAAAACATAAGTATTTGTAAATCCTTTGTTCCATAATAATTCAGCTTCAAAGCTATTACCAGCACCTGGTATTAAAATAGAAACTGATTTGTCTTTTAGTTGTTCAATATATTCTTTTATTGGTGGTGATGCATAACCAATATTCCAACCAGTTTCATTGGCTTTATATCTGTTCTCCCAATATGCTTTATCTAGTTTATTCTTCTTCATAGAAACTGTCTATATCTCTTCTGTCTTTTTTTGTTGGTCTTCCGGTTCCTTTTTTACGGTAATAATCTTTGCTGTATTTCAAAAGTTCTTTGGCTGCAAAAGCTTCTTTCGGTGTTGTATCAGTTCTGTAAATATCAACAAGTTTTGCGCTAACTCGATTAGGCGGTAGATCGTTAACTGTAAGTTGATAGGAAATTTGATCTTTTCTTAATTCAATTTTATCAGTTGGGTAAACTTCTCTAGAGGGCTTTGCTACACTATCATTTATCTTTATTTGTCCTTTTTTACAAGCTTGGGTTGCCAAACTTCTGGTTTTGTAATAGCGTACACACCACAAATATTTATCAATTCGCATATATTTTTAACTAAAATCTACGTTAACCTTTTGGCATAAAAATATTAATTTAATGTATCTTGCGCCACATAATTAAAGCAATAATGAACATTTGATAAGATTTGTGGTTAATCATATCAAAATAATAGTTAGAATATGAAATCAATAAAATTTATAGTTAGTCTAGTATTAATAGCTGTTTTTGCAATTTCTTGTAAAGACGATGACGTTAATGTGCCAGAAGTTGAGCTTAGAGATAGAGGAGAACAACAATTAGCGGATAGCGACTCACTTGTAGATTATTTATCTACGCACTATTATAATTCGGATTTCTTTTTAACAGGAACAAATCATAAGTATAGCGATATTGTTATTTCTGAGCTTGGAGAAGGAGAAGATGTTCCTGCAGGTCATACATTGTTAATTGAAGCTGTAGAAATTCATACTACGACTTATGAAGATACAGATTATGATTACTATGTTTTAAGACTAAATCAAGGTGGCGGTGAATCTCCAAGATTTACAGATCAGGTTAGAATGAGATATGAAGGTTTTACCCTTGTAGATGGAGTTGTATTTGATTCTCTTGCTACACCTGAAGATTTATTTTTAACAGGATCTGGTTTTAATCCAGGTCTTATAAGAGCTTGGCAATTAATAATACCAATGTTTAACTGTGCGGATAGTTTTATGAATTCAGGCGGTATTACAAACTATAATAATTTTGGTCTAGGTGTAATGTTTGTTCCTTCAGGAATTGCTTATTTTTCTGGGACTGCTTCAGGAAGTATCTCGTCTTATTCTAATCTGGTATTTAAGTTTGAATTGTTGCAATATGAAGAAGTAGACCACGATGCAGATGGTATACCTTCTTATGTCGAAGATTTAGATGCTAATTTAGACGTATTAGATAATGACACGGACGAAGATTTAGCTCCTAATTATGTAGATCAAGATGATGATAATGATGGTGTATTAACTTTTAATGAATTAATGCCTAACACCTACACTGTTGATACTAATATGGGTGAAACAGAGCCCGTCTTAGCCAGTAATGAATATGAATTCAGTAGATCTACTTCCAATGGTATTATAACAATTAATACTGTGACTGCAGTAGATTCTGATAACAATGGTACACCAGATTATTTGCAAGAAGACATTGCTATAAATTATAATGAAGAAGAGGAATAGAGATATTTTTCAATAGAACAACAATAAAAAAAAAAGCCGCTATAATTAGCGGCTTTTTTTTATTCATAGTCTTTTATACTAATCTATAAAGCAATTGATAAACTTAGTATCAGCTGATCTGGTCTCGTATCAATTCTACTAGACACACTAGTGCCTAAATTATTATTTATGAAAGTAGCTTCGTTGTCATTAAAACCTCTTTCATATCTCAAGTCAATTCCCACTTTATTAAAATTAAGACCTATACCAAAATTTAATCCAACAGAGAAGTCATCCTCAACATTATCGATATTAATACCTTCAAACTCTGTATCTAGAATATATTGTAAAGAAGGACCACCGAAGATACTGACAGGTCCTAAAACTTTTATTCCAACTAAAAGAGGTGCATCTAATTTCTTTATATTAAATGCATTGTCTTCATAATCACTTTTGGTAGCTGTGTAAACAAGCTCTGGTCTAAAGTAAAATTGATTTCCAATTTTACCGAATAGTCCAACATGATAGCCAATGTTTCTGTCTGGGTTTTTGGCGTTATCGCCAATGGACTCAAAATAATCGCCATTAGCACTATAGTTTAAACCACCTTTAAACCCAAAAGCACTTCCTTTTTGTGCGTGAGCACTTAATCCAACAAATGCTAGAACCACAGCAAGTAAAGCTGCTTTTTTCAAATTTTTCATATTGTTCGTTTTTAAGATTAGGTATCTAATATCAAAAACGTTGCCAAAATGAAGTTATTTTCTTTTAAGCACTTTTTTTGCGGCTTCTTGTATAGCAGAACTGTTTAAACCATACTTATCCATAAGTTGTGCAGGTGTTCCAGATTCTCCAAAAGTGTCTTTAGTTGCAACAAATTCCTGAGGTGTTGGTTGGTGCAGAGCTAATACCCTTGCAACACTTTCTCCAAGTCCACCTAAATAATTATGTTCTTCTGCAGTTACAATACATCTTGTTTTAGAAACAGACTCTAAAATGGCTTTATCATCTAATGGTTTTATAGTGTGGATATTTATAACTTCTGCACTAATTCCATTATCGTTTAAAACTTTTGCAGCTTCTAAAGCTTCCCAAACTAAGTGACCTGTAGCTACTATTGTAACATCATTTCCATCTGTAAGTTTTACTGCCTTACCAATTTCAAATTCGCCATTTTCTGGAGTGAAATTAGGGACTTTAGGACGACCAAATCTTAAATATACAGGACCGTCGTGTTTTGCTATGGCTAAAGTTGCTGCTTTTGTTTGGTTATAATCACAAGTATTAATTACAGTCATTTCAGGTAGCATTTTCATCAAACCAATGTCCTCAAGAATTTGATGTGTTGCACCATCTTCACCTAAGGTAACACCAGCATGCGAAGCACAGATCTTTACATTTTTATGAGAGTAGGCAACACTTTGACGAATTTGGTCGTAAACTCTACCAGTAGAGAAGTTAGCAAATGTACCTGTAAAAGGAATTTTACCTCCGATTGTCATACCTGCAGCCATACCAATCATATTGGCTTCTGCAATACCTACTTGAAAGAAACGTTCTGGGTGGTTGGCTTTAAATTCATCCATTTTAAGAGATCCTGTTAGGTCAGCACAAAGTGCAACAACGTTTTCATTTGTTTGCCCTAACTCTGTTAAACCAGCTCCAAAACCAGAGCGTGTATCTTTGTTTCCTGTGTTTGTATATGTTTTCATTCTGTGATTTTGAAACTATGATTAATAGTAAGTGTTTTTTTAGTATTATCTACGTTAATGGCTTCTATAAGGGTGTTTTCTTCGATAATAATTTTCATGATTAAACCTTCAGGAAACTCAGGAAGATTGTCATTTTTTATTCCTTTTTTCATAAAAGCGATTTCAAAGAGTTTTTTGAAAATAGCTGTATTATTAACATTAAACTCTTTATCTGTAGCGATAGTCAAAACATCATTTGGCTTATCGCTAGGGAATATGTTATGCATATCAACTTCGCGACCTAAAACCTCAGTGGTTTCGCCTATATCTTCTGTAATTAAGTCTAGGCTTTCATCTTTATCATTGTTGTTGGTTTTTGGTAAAAAAGAGTCTATATTGAGATTAAAAAAAATAAGGTTATTGTCAAATTCAAATGTCATCAATAGAGTTCCCTCTTCAGTGTCGTATATTATGTTGCTCTCAGCTTTTGTATAGTCTTTAGAAGAATCTTTAACAAGAGATTTAGCAAGGTTTAATGCTAATTTATTATAGTTAGTCCATAGATATTTACCATCTTTATTAAAACCGATAGTTATGGTATCTGTATTCTTTTGACGTTTACCAGGAACAACATAATCAACAAAATAATCAAGCTCAATAACTTTTTCTTGAGAAAAGCCGACTGCACTAATAAATAGAAATAGAATTAGTATTTTTTTCATCTTAATAGTCTCCAAGAGTTTCTTCATTCTGCACTAAACCTGTGGCTAATTGCTCATCGTTTGGTGCTTTACCATGCCATGCATGTGTATGCATCATAAAATCTACACCATTACCCATTATTGTTTTTAGTAATACGCATACAGGCTTACCATTTCCTGTTAAAGACTTGGCTTTTTGCATACCTTCTAATATGGCTTCAATGTTATTACCATCTTCTATTTCAACAACGGTCCATCCAAAAGCTTCAAATTTTGCTTTTATATTACCCATAGGTAAGACGTTATCTGTTGATCCATCAATTTGCTGTCCGTTTAAATCTACAGTTGCAATAAGATTATCTACCTTATTTCCTGCAGCATACATAATTGCTTCCCAGTTTTGGCCTTCTTGTAACTCACCATCTCCATGAAGACTATAAATGAGGTGATTGTCATTATTTAATTTTTTAGACTCAGCAGCACCGATTGCAACAGACATTCCTTGTCCTAAAGAACCAGAAGCAATTCTAATACCAGGTAAACCTTCGTGTGTAGTTGGGTGACCTTGTAATCTAGAATCTATCAATCTAAATGTGTTCAATTCATCAACTGGAAAATAACCAGTTCTGGCAAGTACACTGTAATATACAGGTGAAATATGACCATTAGATAAGAAGAATAAATCTTCACCTATGCCATTCATATCAAAACCTTCTTTGGTTTCCATTATTTCTTTGTAAAGGCAAACGAAAAATTCTGCGCAACCTAATGATCCGCCTGGGTGACCAGAATTTACTTTGTGTACCATACGTAGGATATCTCTACGAACTTGAGTAGTTAAATCTTCTAATTGTTGAATATTAGACATGTTTTTGAGCTTAAATTAATGCTGCAAAAATAACTTTTTAAAAGTCGCCTTCAAAAGCCGAATAGTATCACTTATTAACGATTTTGATGAATTGCTAACAATTTTTGAATTTAATTAAGACTCCAATGTATTTGAGTTAATTATATTTGCCACCAGACTTACATTTATGAAATTTAATCGCGTAGCAAAAGATAAAGAATCAAAGGCAAGAGCTGGTGTTATAACAACCGACCATGGTAGTATTGAAACACCAATTTTTATGCCTGTTGGCACAGTAGCAACAGTTAAGGGTGTGCATCAGCGGGAATTAAAGAATGATATCAATCCAGATATTATTTTGGGAAATACTTACCATTTATATCTTAGGCCGCAAACTCCGATATTAGAACAGGCAGGAGGTCTTCATAAATTTATGAATTGGGATCGTAATATCTTAACCGATTCAGGTGGTTATCAGGTATATTCTCTGTCAGCAAATAGAAAAATTAAAGAAGAAGGTGTAAAGTTTAAATCTCATATAGATGGTAGCTATCATGTATTTACACCAGAAAATGTAATGGAAATTCAACGTTCTATAGGTGCCGATATCATTATGGCTTTTGATGAATGTACACCATACCCTTGCGATTATAACTATGCTAAACGATCAATGCATATGACGCATCGTTGGCTAGATCGCTGCATGACACATTTAGAAAAAGTGCCTTTTAAGTATGGTTACAAGCAAACATTTTTTCCTATTGTACAAGGTAGTACTTATAAGGATTTAAGGAAACAGTCAGCCGAATATATAGCTAATGCAGGTGCACAAGGAAATGCAATTGGTGGTTTGTCTGTTGGTGAACCGGCAGAAGAGATGTATGCTATGACAGAGGTGGTTTGCGATATTTTACCAGAAGAAAAGCCTCGTTATTTAATGGGAGTTGGTACACCAATCAATATTTTAGAGAATATTGCGTTAGGTGTAGATATGTTCGATTGTGTTATGCCCACAAGAAATGCCAGAAACGGTATGCTATTTACTGCTCATGGTACTATAAATATTAAAAATAAAAAATGGGCAGAAGATTTTTCGCCTATAGATGAGATGGGAATTACCTTCGTGGATACAGAGTATAGTAAAGCATATCTAAAGCACCTGTTCTCAGTAAATGAATTATTAGGAAAGCAAATAGCTACAATTCATAATTTAGGATTTTATTTGTGGTTGGTGAGAGAAGCTAGAAAGCATATTATTGATGGTGATTTTAAAGTGTGGAAAGAAAAAATGGTTAAACAAATGGATAAAAGATTATAGTAAGTGAAAATCCTAGATTGGTACATACTAAAACGCTATTTGTTAACATTTTTAATGATGTTATTGCTGTTTATTCCAATAGGAATTACGGT
>JASBSE010000002.1 GCA_030149115.1 Winogradskyella sp.
TTGATTGAGGATTGCCGATTTTTTGAATTACGAATTTAAGAGTATCTGCTATAATTAGCTTATTTTTGCATTGAATTAATGTTGAATCTTAAAAAATTTCCCTTTTACTTGGGAAGTAAACATGAACTACTTTTCTTCAAACTTTAAACTCGGAATTCTTGGTGGTGGACAATTGGGCAAAATGATTTTGTATCATACACGCAAATACGACATACATACTTGCGTGTTAGATCCTAGCAAAGATGCACCTGCAAGATTAGCTTGTGATGAATTTTCGGTTGGTGATTTATTAGATTACGAAACGGTTGTTAACTTCGGAAAAAAGGTTGATATCCTTACTATTGAAATTGAAAACGTAAACGTTGAAGCTCTTGAAACACTTGAAAAGGAAGGCGTAAAAGTTTATCCTTCTGCAAAAACGTTACGCACCATTCAAAATAAAGCAACTCAAAAATTATTTTATCGCGACCACGACATTCCAACGGCTGATTTTTCAAGATTTGCACATACATCTGAAATTGAAGATGCTATAGAAAATGGTGGGTTAGACTACCCATTTGTTTGGAAAAGTGCACGATTTGGCTACGACGGACAAGGTGTTAAAGTAGTAAGACGCTACACGGATTTGGTAGATTTACCAAATGTTGAATGTATTGCAGAAGATTTAATTCCATTTAAAAATGAATTGGCTGTAATTGTTGCAAGAAACAGTAAAGGTCATTTAAAAACGTACCCAGTTGTTGAAATGGAGTTTCATCCTGAGGCCAATCAAGTTGAATATGTAATTTGTCCGGCTAGAATTCCGGATAACATTGCAAAAAAGGCGGAACTCGTAGCCTTAAAAACTGCAGCCGCTTTTGAACATGTTGGACTTTTGGCAGTAGAAATGTTTCAAACTGAAAACGATGACATTATTGTAAACGAAGTGGCACCAAGACCTCATAACTCCGGCCATTACAGTATAGAAGCGAGTTATACAGATCAGTTTGAGCAACATTTAAGATGTATTTTAGGGTTACCACTCGGTAATACCGAAAGTAAAGTAGCAGGTGTTATGGTGAATTTGGTTGGTGCTGAAGACTATACAGGAAATGTACTTTACAAAAACATTGAGGATATTATGGCTATGGATGGTGTAACACCACATATTTATGGAAAAAAACAAACACGTCCGTTCCGTAAAATGGGTCACGTCACTATTGTAAATAAAGACATCAACAAAGCAAGAGAAATTGCAGAAAACGTAAAACGAACTATAGAAGTAATAAGCGAATAACCATGAGCAAAGTAGGAGTTATAATGGGAAGTAAAAGCGATTTGCCTGTAATGCAAGACGCTATAGATATTTTAAAAGGTTTTGACATCGAGGTTGAAGTCGATATTGTATCCGCACATCGTACACCAGAGAAATTATTCGATTATAGTAAAAATGCACATACTAGAGGTATAAAAGTAATTGTAGCAGGTGCTGGAGGTGCAGCGCATTTACCAGGCATGGTAGCTTCATTATCACCTTTGCCTGTTATAGGAGTTCCTGTAAAAAGCAGTAACTCTATAGATGGTTGGGATTCCGTCTTATCTATATTACAAATGCCAGGCGGTGTTCCTGTAGCTACTGTTGCTTTAAATGGAGCTAAAAATGCAGGTATCTTAGCAGCACAAATTTTAGGCAGTTCAGACCAGTGTATTCTAGACAAGGTAATCGTTTACAAAGAAGGCTTAAAGGCTAAGGTTATTGAGTCTGCAAAAGACCTATAAAAAAGCCTCAACTTCCGTCAAGGCTTTTTTTGCTATTAACCAATCCTTAAGAACAAAAGTTCTTGTTCGTCAAAGATGGCGCAAATGTAATTAAACTTATTTAACTAGTAAACACCAACATCTTAAAATAGCGTTAAAATTCACATTATCAACAATATACGTAAGAAAAATTAGACGATAACAGCATGACCTCTCTAAACAAAACTTTTGATACTCAATACAATACAGCCCCTTTCTCAAAAATAAAAAATGAAGATTTTTTTCCTGCTTTTAAAATAGCTATTGAAAAGGCTAAAAATGAGATTGATGCCATTGTAAATAACACGGAATCAGCATCATTTGAAAACACTATTGAAGCTCTGGATTATTCAGGTGAGGAATTAGACAGAATTTCGAGTATTTTTTTCAATTTAAATTCTGCTGAAACTAATGATGAGATTCAAAAAATAGCTCAAGAAGTATCTCCTCTTTTATCTGAATTCAGTAATGACATTACACTTAACGAAAATTTATTTAAACGTGTAAAAGCAGTTTATGATTCTAAAGCTGAGTTAGATTTAACCACAGAACAAGCTACATTATTAGATAAAAAGTATAAAAGTTTTTCAAGAAACGGAGCTAATCTTCCTGAAGACAAAAAGCAAAAATTACGTGCTATTGATAAAGAATTAAGCCAGCTCAAATTAAAATTTGGTGAGCACATTTT
>JASBSE010000006.1 GCA_030149115.1 Winogradskyella sp.
CCAGAAATCATTAATCTTGAGTCTGGTAAAATGCTTGCAAAATTTTCTATCGCTACTAACGAAAGTTACAAAAATGCCAATGGAGAAAAAGTAACAGATACACAATGGCACAATATTGTGGCTTGGGGAAAAACGGCTCAAATTGTTGAAAAATTTGTAAGCAAAGGAAAAGAAGTAGCCATTGAAGGTAAGCTAACAACTCGCTCTTGGGAAGATAAAGATGGCATGAAACGCTACACCACTGAAGTGGTTTGTAATGAGCTTTTGATGTTAGGAAAGTAGTAACATAATTATGATATATCAAAAAAGGCAGAATTTTTCTGCCTTTTTTATGTCATAAAATCATTTTTTTGTACCAATCCAAGCAATGCCTTTTTGTATGGCAAAGAATGTATCGTCATTAGAAGGAGCACTTCTTATACCTTGTTTTAATTTTCTTTTGTACCATTTTTGCATCTCTAAGTAATCACTTTTTGTAGCATACCTATCTTCTTCTAGATCTATATCAGATTGAAAAAAATGGTCTTCATCTAAGGCATATGTCCAATTAAATTGGTCTAATTGATTTGTAAGCTTACCATAGTTTTGGGATGGAAATTTTCGCTGCGCTTTTGGTTTGTAAAATGTAATATCATAGAAGTTTATCATGCTATCTATAGCACAAACCACCTGAGATTTTTCTAGTCGTGGCTCTAATAACCAAATGGATAAATAATAAGGTTTGTTCAGAGTGTTGAGTTGTGTTTCCCAATGGTTATAAATTTCTAATAAGCCTTTTATAATTTCTTGCCTATGCTTTCCTTTGGGAGAAGGTATCTCAGAATTTATTACAGAGATATCAGCAAAAGGACTTACCCATATTTTACAATAGTTTCTGTGATTAGATTTTAAGTACTCTAGATCTAACTCTAGGTTATAGGTTTTCCAATCTTCAATAGATTTTAAAATACGGTTGTGTCCTCTTATCTTTTGGTATCTAATCATTGCAGAAAAGTAAAAAATATATTCAAGAAAGTATATAAAGTACTATTTAATGATTAGTGTGCTGAAAGTTATAGGCTAATTTTTAATCTTGGATATAAAAACAGACATCAGAAGATAAATATGACACTTAAAAGATTCTTCTGATGTCTTGTGTATTGCAAGTTTTTTGCTTGCAAATTGTATTTAATAATTTGAAATAATACTTTTTGCCAATTAACTAACTCTTATCAAATTATAGAATACCTATATTATTTATTATTGTGCGCTCCATCCACCGTCTAATGCAAAGGATGTACCTGTAATAGTCGTAGAGCTATCTTTTGCTAACAACAATGCCATATCTGCTATAGCTTTTAATGGTACAAATTCTTTTACAGCTTGTTTTTTTAACATCACCTTTTCTACAACTTCTTCTTCAGACATGTCATGCGCTTTGGCTTGATCCTTTATTTGCCCTTCTACCAAAGGTGTTTTTACATAACCAGGACATATGGCATTGCATGTTATATTATTATTTGCGCCTTCTAATGCCATAACTTTAGTCATGCCAATTACACCATGTTTTGCTGCTACATAAGCCGTTTTGTATTCTGAAGCTCTTAACCCATGAACTGAAGAAATATTGATAATTCTACCAAAATTTTGTGATTTCATTTGAGGCCAAGCTGCTTTAGATGCATAGAAAGCGGCATTCATGTTTATAGCAATAATATCCTCGTATTTAGTATTTGGAAACTCCTCAATAGGAGATACAAATTGAATTCCAGCGTTATTGATTAATACATGAAGCCCACCAAATGTTTCAATAGTTTGTTTTACCAGATTTTCTATCGCTTCTGCTTCTAACATATTAGCATTAGAAAATGAAATTTTAACATTGTATTCCTCACCAATAGACTGCGCAATCTCACCACCATTTTTTTCTAAACCATGAAACATAATATCGAAACCTTCTTTTGCAAAATGTTTCGCAATACCAAGACCTATACCACTGGTACTTCCCGTAATTAGTGCAACTTTATTCATTATTTAAAAAATTTAGCAACGCATTATTAAAAGCCTCTGGTTGATCTATAACAGCACCATGTCTTGAGTTCTTTATGACTATTAATGTTGCGTTTGGTAGTCTTGAGACGTATTCCTCTTTAAAAGAAACTGGAGTGTAATCCATGTCTGAAGCCACAACTAGTGTTTTGGTTTTTATGTCTTTTAGTTTTTTACCTAAACCCCAATTCATTAAAGTGGTAAAGGATTTGTAATAAGCATTATAATCGTTTTGTTTGCAACGCTCTTCAAATTCGTTTCTTAAATCTA
>JASBSE010000019.1 GCA_030149115.1 Winogradskyella sp.
ATAGAATCTTTAATTTCTTTACCTCCTTCTAATTTTACAGCATGTCCACCAGATTCTTTCATAATTCTAATAGCAGAACGTAGCGCTTCTTTAGGATCACTTTGGTATGTACCAAAAGGTAAATCTACAACAACTAATGCTCTATCTATTGCACGAACAACCGAAGAGGCATGATATATCATTTGGTCTAATGTAATGGGAAGTGTTGTTTCGTGACCTGCCATAACATTACTTGCAGAATCACCAACCAAAATAACATCAACACCAGCTCCATCTACAATTTTTGCCATTGTATAATCATAAGCAGTGAGCATTGATATCTTTTCGCCTCTAGATTTCATTTCTACAAGGCTTTTTACGGTTATTCTTTTATATTCTTTTTTTGCGACTGACATAGTAGTTAAATTAATATCTGTAAAAATAAAGAGTTTTGTTAAACTTTCTTTAATCTAAGACACAAATACTGACAAATCATTAATTTGAACCAAAACTATTTCAAGATGAAAAAACTATTACTATTAACAGTGTTTTGCTTTTCGTTTGGTGTTCAAGGTCAAAACACAGATTCTGAAGCTGTAAAAGAAACGATTATAAACTTTTTTGAAGCTTTTCATAAACAAGATACTACAGCTTTAAAAACTATGGCAAAAGGTGATATAAAGCTACAATCAATCTCAGTAAATAAAGAGGGTAAATCAGTTTTGCATGAAAGTGAATATGGTCAGTTTCTAAAAAATATAGCGAGTATTCCTAACGAAAACACATTTGAAGAAAAGTTATTAAGCTTCAATATTCAAGTAGATGGAAATATGGCAAACGCTTGGACACCTTACGAATTTTGGTATAACGGAAATTTTAGCCATTGTGGTGTCAACTCTTTCCAATTAATTAAAGAAGATGACGCGTGGAAAATTATTTACCTTGTTGATACCAGACGAAGAGAAGGATGCCAAAAGTAGATTATTTAGATTTTTAGAACTTTAGATTATATCAAATCCAACAGATATAACTAGTCTAATTAATCTAAAAACTCTAAATCAACAATCACTCAAATGCACACCAACCGCTAATCCTCCTTCTGAAGTTTCCTTATATTTTGTGTTCATATCCTTAGCAGTTTCCCACATGGTATTTACGACTTTGTCTAAAGGTACTTTAACATTATTTGGATCGGTTTCTAACGCTAACTCAGCAGCATTTATAGCTTTTATAGCTCCCATAGAATTACGTTCAATACAAGGTATCTGTACCAATCCACCAATAGGATCACAGGTAAGACCAAGATGATGCTCCATTGCAATTTCGGCAGCTACTAAAACTTGTTCTGGCGTGCCTCCAAGTAATTCGCATAATGCACCAGCAGCCATTGCAGATGACACACCAATTTCAGCTTGGCAACCTCCCATTGCAGCACTTATGGTGGCACCTTTTTTAAAGATGCTGCCAATTTCGCCTGCTACGAGTAAGAACTTTTTAATTTCTTCAAAATCAGCATCATGATTTTCAATCACTAAATAATACATTAATACAGCAGGAATTACACCAGCACTTCCATTTGTTGGAGCAGTTACTACACGTCCAAGAGATGCATTAACTTCGTTAACAGCTAAAGCAAAGCAACTTACCCATTTAAGGATTTGCCTAAACTTCACTTCAGTTTTTCTTATGGTTTTTAGCCATTCTTGTGGACTTTCATAAGTAAAGTCACCAATTAAATTTTTGTGCATGTCAAATGCTCGTCTGCGTACATTAAGTCCACCAGGCAATGTGCCTTCAGTATGGCAACCAACATACATGCACTCTAGCATAGTATCCCAAATACGTTGCAATTCAAAATCAATGGTTTCAATATCTCTTATGGATTTTTCATTTTCTAAAACAACACCAGAAATAGGTAAGTTTAACTGATGACAAAATTTTAACAACTCGTCACCATATGATGTCGGATAAGGAAACGTACAATAGAATACAATTTTATTAGCCTTAGATACTTTGCGCTCTTCCTGTACTACAAATCCACCACCAATAGAGTAGTAGGTAGATTTGTAATGTCGCCCATTAATTAATGCTGAAAATGACATGCCATTAGCGTGAAAGGGCAAAAAATTTCGATTGAACTTAATATCTGTGTTAACATCAAAAGCAATAGGTCTTTCGTTATTAAACATTAAGGTATTGGTGTTTTTAATTGAGGATATAATTATATCAATAGTGTCCACAGGAATACGCTCTGGATCTGCACCAGTTAAGCCAAGTAATACGGCAAGATCAGTAGCATGGCCTTTTCCTGTTAGAGATAGAGAACCATAAAGATCTACCGTTACTTTTTCGACTTTATGAAAACGATTTTTATCCTTTAGTTCTTTAATCCATCGTTCTGCAGCACGCCAAGGTCCTAAAGTGTGAGAACTTGATGGTCCTACACCTATTTTTAGCATATCAAAGACAGAAATACATTCCATAAAATTGAATTAATAATTCTGGCAAAGATACATTTTGTTTACAATGTCATATTAAAAAAAGCAGCCTTAATTCAGGTTGTTAAGGCTGCTTAATTAGTGTTATTTGTTTTGAGTTTATCTCTTTTCGAATTCAGTAATGCCATAAAAACTCATTACTGCATCCAAATCAGATAAATCAATTCTACCAACATTAACTGAAGGCACAACAACAACTCTAAAGACTTGGTTTTGAGTCCATATAGAATCGAGGTTGTCTAAATCAGAGCCTTCTAAGAAAAAATCAACATAACTTTGTGTAAAATCGAAATTATAGACTAAATCATTTCCATCATTAAAAATAACAGTCTGAGGTAGTGGTCGCCATATTTCTGTACCATCTAAGGTTTCCCAAAGAATATAAACTAGAGGTACATCTGTTGGTAGTACTTGAAAACCATAAAACTCTCTCACGCGATAGTCGTTATCAAAGTTGGTGCTTGGGTTAAAGTCTACATTTTCAATTTCAAAAGCAGAAGCTTCAAAGAAATAGTTGTTTTCTTGTACAATTTCTTCATTCGTACAGTTTGTTAATAATAAAGTGCTTAAAAACAGGATAAGTATACGTTTCATAATAACTGATTTTTTGTCAATAATACATCAAATCATATTCCAAAGTATAGAAAAGAGTAAAATCTTTTCAGAAAAGTAATATGACATCATGTCACATTTTTTGTCATGGCATAATCATTGACTATTAGTAAGCGAGTTTAAAAATTAAAAACACAACACTTTCCGTGATAACGGAGATAAAACAAAAAATATAATTATGAGTAAGATTATTGGAATTGATTTAGGAACAACCAACTCTTGCGTTTCTGTAATGGAAGGTAACGAGCCAGTTGTAATCCCAAACGCTGAAGGTAAGAGAACTACACCTTCGGTTATCGCTTTCGTAGA
>JASBSE010000025.1 GCA_030149115.1 Winogradskyella sp.
CCTAATTTAGATAAGGCCATTTTTTCATTAAGTGTTTTTATTTTAGAACTCATAGTATCTTAATTAGGTAGTCTTAATAATTTTTGATCTTCCAGATATTGTTTCAAGGCTAATTTGGCAGCAATTTCTGCTTCAGCTTTATGTTGCTCTTCTAAAAGGCTAGGTGAGTAGTACTTCTTCACAAAATGTGTATCGAAGTTTCCACTTCTAAACGCATCGTGCTCACAAACAAAACGACCAAAAGGTAATGTAGTTTGTACACCTTTAACGTGATAGTTATCAATTGCCTCTATCATAAGTTCAATTGCTTCTGCACGTGTTTTGCCATAAGTGATAAGTTTAGATAGCATTGGATCGTAATAGATTGGTACGTCCATACCTTCTTCAAAACCGTTATCTACACGAATATTTTCACCAACAGGTAATTGATAGACTTCCAAATTACCAACACTTGGTAAGAAATCATTCATTGGATCTTCTGCATATACACGAAGTTCTAAGGCATGACCATTAATTTTTAAATCTTCTTGTTTAATGTCTAAAACTTCACCACGAGCCACTTTAATCTGAAGCTCGACTAAATCAACACCTGCAATCCACTCTGAAACCGGATGCTCTACCTGTAGTCTCGTGTTCATTTCTAGGAAATAGAAATTATGGTCGGCATCCATTAAAAATTCAACTGTACCAGCACCCACATAATCACAAGAACGTGCTACGTTTATTGCTGCTTGTCCCATTTTTTCTCTTAATTCTGGAGTTAATATGGCAGAAGGAGCTTCTTCAACTACCTTTTGATGGCGACGCTGTACGGAACATTCGCGCTCAAAGAAATGAACAATATTGCCATGTGTGTCTGCCATAACCTGAATTTCGATATGTCTTGGCGAGGTTACATATTTTTCAACAAAAACAGAACCATCTCCAAAAGCCGAAGTAGCCTCACTTATGGCACGCTTCATCTGGCTTTCAACATCTTTCTCATTTTCAACAACACGCATCCCTTTTCCTCCACCACCTGCAGCGGCTTTTATAAGTATAGGTAGACCAATTCGTTTTGCAATATCAACGGCTTCTTTTGGATCCGTAACAGCATGGTCTACGCCAGGTACCATAGGAATATCGTAATCTTTAACAGCATCTTTAGCTGCTAATTTGTCTCCCATCATTTTTATGGCTTTAGAACGTGGACCAATAAAAATAACATCATTTTTTTCGCATAACTCAGCAAAATCTGCATTTTCACTTAAGAAACCATAGCCAGGATGGATACCATCGACATTTAATGATTTTGCGACTTCAATAATTTTATCACCTTTAAGGTAAGATTGGTTAGATGGTGCAGGACCAATGCAAACGGCTTGGTCTGCATATTTTACATGCGGTGCATTTCTATCGGCTTCAGAAAATACAGCGACTGTTTTTATTCCCATTTTTTTTGCAGTTCGCATGACACGAATTGCAATTTCGCCACGATTGGCAACTAATATTTTTTTCATTTTATTCGAATTCGATTAAAAGTGC
>JASBSE010000031.1 GCA_030149115.1 Winogradskyella sp.
TTAATATAACTCATAACTAATATTTTAGCTATAGAATCACAATTTTCAATGCGTAGCTCAATTTCTTTTTCTTTGTAAATATTATCTATATGATAAATCTTACAAGAATCTAGTTTGGTATTACTCTTTGAAAAATCTACATTTCCATATTTAATAAGGTTTATAACCGTTGATGAATCTATGGTATGATTAGTTACAAAGTTTGAGACGTCATTTGAGTAATGAATAGTTTTTGAACTTATGTTTTTTACCGTTCTTGCATTAGGTCCATAATCACAAGAGGCATCTTTACCATTTAGAAAAAACATTAATATAATAAGACCTATAGAGAAACCTCCTAGATAATAGGCTAAACGTTGAGTAAATTTCATGTATTTAGATTAATTAGAAAATTAATAAGTTGGCATCATTGTAATCTAAACCAAACCATTCTGCAACAGATTTGTTAGTTAAAATACCGTGGTAAAAATACAATCCATTTTTTAATCCTCTATCAAAACGTAAAGCATTTTCTAAGCCTCCATGTTCACCAATTTCCAGAAGATAAGGTGTAAAAATATTACTAATAGATACAGAAGCAGTCCTAGAATATCTTGCAGGAATATTTGGAACACAATAGTGTATAACTCCATTATTTTCAAAAGTAGGGTGGTCGTGTGTGGTAACTTCACTTGTTTCAAAACAACCTCCCATATCTATACTAACGTCTATGATTACAGATCCAGGTTTCATATGTTCTACCATAGTTTCTGTTACTACTACTGGTGCTCGATTGTTGCCTCTTACAGCTCCGATTGCGACATCACATCTTTTTAATGCTTTTAGTAAGTTTTTGGGTTGCATGGTAGATGTATATACAGATCTGCCCAAATTATTTTGAACACAACGTAGTTTAGTTATAGAGCTATCAAATATTTTTATGTTGGCCCCAAGTCCTATGGCCGAGCGCGCAGCAAACTCTCCTACAGTACCAGCACCAAGAATAAGAACTTCGGTTGGAGGTACACCATTAATATTGCCCATCATTAATCCGTTACCACCATTAACGTTAGAAAGTAACTCTGATGCAATTAATATAGATGCTGTGCCTGCAATTTCACTAAGAGAGCGAACTGCTGGATAAGCACCATCTTCATCTTTTATATACTCAAAAGCTAATGCAGTAATTCGTTTTTTAGCTAATGCTTCAAAATAGGCTTTACTTTGTGTTTTTATTTGTAATGCCGAAATTAATATAGTTTGTGGATTAATAAGTGATATCTCATCTAATGATGGTGGTTCAACTTTTAAAACCATAGGGCAGGAGTAAACTTTTGCTGTATCTTTGGTAACTTCTGCACCAGCATCACTGTAATCTTTGTCTTTAAAATTAGCGCCTTCTCCAGCTCCAGATTCAAATAAAACACGATGCCCATTAGCTGTTAATGCAGAAACTGCATCTGGTGTAAGACATACTCGACTTTCTTGAAAATGGGTTTCTTTAGGAATTCCTATGAAAAGTTCCCCTTTTTGTTTAAAAATTTCTAAAGTCTCTTCTTGTGGAAGTAATTGAGCTTTAGTGAATGGTGATAAAGATTTACTCATTAAGTTAGAAATTGACTTAGTTGTTGCAAGATAATAAAACACAAACTTGCTTTACTAAATTATCTAACTTTTAAATTACAAATTAAATTTTAATGGATAAAATATTGACTAGAAATACTGTTTAACTTTACCCCAAAAGGTTTTTGGTTTAATCATAAATTCATCCTCTAGTTCCTCCATGGTTTTGTCATGATCATTTATTTTATTAAACATTCTAGCTCTTATCAAATAAATGGAAGGAAAGATTATAGCCATTAAGGGTAGTAGCCAAATTATATCAAACTCATCTGTATATCTTGCGTCAAAATTTAACGCGCTTATAAGTTGAAATAAAAACATTACGATTGGTACTAATAAAGCGTGATACCACCAATGACGACATGTGAAGAACCAAATTAAAGAAAGAAATAAAGGAATAAATTTCATTGATAATACCCAAAAAGCCACATTAGCACTTCCATATTCAATACTTTCGTAGGTACCAAAAACAGTGTCCCATTTAGCAACATCAGGAACGTATTCATAAAGATAAAACAAAAAGGGAGTAGCAGCTACAAGTGATGCAACTATACTCCCTAAAATAATCTTTCTGTTATAAGATTTTTTATCCGTGAGTCGGAACTTTAAGTTTTCTTTTGTCAACTTTTGTTGTTGTTTGTCCATCTAAGTCGATAATGTTAGTTGCTTGAGCAGTGAATAACACTCCGCCGAAGATAGCAATCGCTAGTACTAGTTTTTTAGCTTTCATAATTTAAAGGGATTTAATTAATTAATAATACAAATTTACAGCGACTGCTAAGTCTCTGAAAATCAATTAATGTTAAAATCCAAAAAATTATGAGGTTTTAGTTACGGAAAAACCGTAACACCATAACTCTTTCAGAAGAATGTTAAATGAAATTTGTTTAAAATTTCTGTTCTGTCATAGCATTATTTTCGGTTAAAAGTTTTTTATTTATAGTCAATTTGAGGGATCTTCTTTCTTCGTCTAGTTTAGTGATTGTAATGGTTTGAGTGTTTTCTGGTAATAATTCTTCTACACGATTTGGCCATTCTATAAACAACCAATGGTTACTGTAAAAATAATCTTCAATTCCAAAATTATAAGCTTCTTCTATAGACTCGATTCTATAGAAATCAAAGTGATAAATTTTATCATCTTTTAACTTATACTCGTTAACAATAGAAAAAGTTGGGCTAGTTGCAATATCATCGCTATGCATAGCTTTTAACATAGCATTGATGAATGTTGTTTTGCCAGTTCCCATTTTTCCATCAAACAAAATTACTTTAGACTCTAAATGTTTAAGAACTTTTAGAGCAGTACTATCAATTTCATTTAAATGGTATGTTAACTCAATATTATCCACTCTTGTGTATTACTAATTACGATGCAATGTTAGTAATAAAATTTCTAAAAACCTAGAAAAAAGTGCATTTCATCGGATTTTTTAAGCTTTTAACGGATTTATTTAGGCTCTAAAACCACAAATGGGATAATCATTTCTTCTAAAGAAACTCCACCATGTTGATAGGTATTTCTATAGTAGCTTACATAGTGATTATAGTTGTTTGGATAAGCTAAGAATAAGTCTCCTTTAGCAAATATAAATGAGCTACTCATAGTTAATGAAGGTAAATGAACAGACTTTGGATTTTTGATAGCCAATACATCTTTATCTTGATAGGTAAGACTACGACCTGTTTTATACCTTAAATTAAGACTTGTATCTCTGTCTCCAATGACTTTAGATGGTGCTTTTACATTTATAGTTCCATGATCTGTGGTTAAAATTAATTTAAATCCTAACTGTTGCGACAATTGTATCATTTCTAACAAAGGTGAATTTTTAAACCAGCTCTGTGTTAAAGAGCGATAAGCTTTGTCGTTCGAAGCTAATTCTTTAACAACTTCCATTTCGGTTTTGGAGTGGGAGAGCATGTCAACAAAATTGTATACAATAACACTTAAGTCATTGTTTTTTAAACTTCTAAAATTTTCAACTAGTTTTTTACCTGATTTTAAATTAGTGATTTTGTGGTATTCGTATTTAATATGGTTAAGCCCAAGGCGCTTTAATTGTTCTCTTAAAAAATCATCTTCATGTAGATTTTTACCACCTTCGTCAATATCATTTTTCCAGTACTGTGGAAATAGCTTTTCCATATCAGAAGGCATAAGGCCAGAGAAAATAGCATTTCTTGCATATTGGGTTGCTGTTGGAAGAATACTGAAAAATGGTAATTCTGATGTTTTCTTGTAGTAGTTATTCACTACAGGTTCAAAAGCTTTCCACTGGTCGTATCTTAGGTTGTCTATTACCACCATAATTGTTGGTTGCTTATCGCTTAATTCAGGAACAACTTTTTCCTTAAATAATGTGTGAGACATTATAGGAGCATCAGAATTTGGTTGAAACCAATCTTCGTAATTTTTCTCAATAAACTTTCCAAATTGTAAATTTGCTTCTGTTTTTTGAGATTCAAGAATATCTGTCATTCCAATATCTTCAATATCTTCGAGTTGAAGCTCCCAGTAAATCAGTTTTTGATATAAATCAGCCCATTCCTCATAAGAATTTACCATAGATAAGTCCATAGCAATTTTTCTAAACTCCTGTTGGTAGTTGGATGTTGTTTTTTCAGATACTAAGCGTGAATGATCTAAGTTCTTTTTTAAACTCAGTAAAATTTGATTTGGATTAACTGGTTTTATAAGATAATCTGCTATTTTGCTTCCAATAGCTTCTTCCATAATATACTCTTCCTCACTTTTTGTAATCATCACTACAGGAAGATTAGGGCGACGCTCTTTTATTTCGTTTAGGGTTTCTAGACCAGTAAGACCTGGCATATTTTCATCTAAAAAAACGATATCAAAATTGGTGTCATTAATAATCTCTAAAGCTTCTGTACCGCTTTGACATTTAGTTACCTTATATTGTTTTTGTTCTAAAAAGAGAATATGTGGCTTTAATAAATCAATTTCGTCGTCTACCCAAAGAATATTTATGTTGTTCATGTATATTTGTTTTCTAATTAATGAATGTTCATTTTGAAGTCTAATAATAAACTTAAAATATTTAACGATCCAATTTACGGATTTATTACGATTCCTAATTCGTTAATTTTCGACCTTATTCAGCATAAATACTTTCAGAGATTACGTCGTATTACACAAATGGGATTGTCTTATTTGGTGTATCCAGGTGCACATCATACGCGTTTTCATCATGCATTAGGAAGTATGCATTTAATGCAAAAAGCTATCAATGTGCTTCGTTTTAAGGGGGTTTCAATTTCTAGTGAAGAAGAAAATGGGCTACTAATCGCTATTTTATTACATGATATTGGGCATGGTCCTTTTTCTCATGCTATGGAACATAGTATAGTAAACGACATTTCTCACGAAGAAATTTCCCTTCAATTTATGGAAAAACTCAATGAAGAGTTTAACGGAAGTTTAACGTTAGCGATCTCAATTTTTAAACGAGAATATCCGCGTAAGTTTATGTGTCAGCTTATATCTAGTCAGCTGGATATGGATAGAGCAGATTATCTAAAGCGAGATAGTTTTTACACAGGAGTTGCTGAAGGTAATATTAATAGTGAACGTTTAATTACCATGCTTAATGTGGTAAATGATGAATTGGTTGTAGAGGAAAAGGGGATTTACAGTGTAGAAAAGTTTTTGGTCGCAAGACGTTTTATGTATTGGCAAGTATATTTACATAAAACAGGAATAGCAGCAGAGCAATTATTAACAAGGATTTTAAAGAGAGCTAAAGAGTTGGTGCAACAAGGAGAGCAATTGAGTTGTAGCGAGCCTTTAAATTTCTTTTTAACATCCGAAGTTAACCTTAAAAGTTTTGATACTGATACTTTAACAGTATTTGCAAATCTTGATGACTATGATATTGTTGCAGCTATGAAGTCGTGGAGAAATCATAACGATTTTGTTTTAAGTAATTTATGTCAAATGATTCTTGATAGAGATTTGTTGAAAATAAAAATTAAGAATAAGCCTGTAAATATTTCAGACTTGCAAACACACCATAAGACATTAATGGACAGATATAATATTTCTGTAGAGGAAGCTGATTATTTTGTTTTTAGTGGGGAAATAACCAATGTGGCATATCAGAGTAAAAAACAGCATATTAACATACAATTAAAGTCTGGTAAAATAAAAGATATTGTAAAAGCATCTGATCAACTTAACCTAAAAGCACTTAGTAAACCTGTTACCAAATACTATATGTGTTATCCTAAAAAGAAAATGTGATACATTTTTTCTATTTTTGCGCAAACCAACTATGATCATAAAATCAAATAATTGAAGTTTACAGCAGAACAAATAGCAGGTATTTTAGAAGGTACAGTTGTTGGTAATCCCAACATTGAGGTTTCTAAACTTGCTAAAATAGAAGAAGGAACGGAGGGTTCTTTAACCTTTTTAGCTAATCCTAAATACAAGTCTTATATATATACTACAAAATCTTCGATAACAATTGTTAATTCAGATTTTCAACCAGAAGAAGACTTAAGTACAACACTTATTAAAGTAGATGATGCCTATGGAGCATTCACTAAACTTTTAGAGTATTATAACCAGATAAAACTCAATAAGTCTGGGGTAGAGCAACCAAGTTTTATATCAGAATCCGCCAAAATAGGAGAGGATATTTATATAGGGGCATTTACATATATTGGTGATAATGTAAAATTAGGAAAAAACGTAAAGATATTTCCAAATTCATATATAGGTGATAATGTTTCTGTTGGTGATAATACAATCGTTTTTTCTGGTGGTAAGGTATATTCAGATTGTATAATCGGAAATAACTGTGTTATTAACTCCGGTGCTATTATTGGTGCTGATGGTTTTGGTTTTGTGCCAAACGAAAAAGGAGAGTATTCAAAAGTACCACAAATAGGAAATGTAATTTTAGAAGATTTTGTTGATATTGGTGCTGGCACTACTATAGATAGAGCAACTTTAGGTTCAACAATTATAAGAAGAGGAGTAAAGCTAGATAATCAAATACAAATAGCACACAACGTTGAAATAGGAAAAAATACCGTAATTGCAGCACAAACAGGTGTAGCAGGTTCTACAAAAATTGGTGAAAACTGTCAGATAGGTGGTCAAGTTGGTATTGTTGGGCATATTTCAATAGGAAATAATGTAAAAATCCAGGCTCAATCTGGTATAGGCAGACATGTTAAAGACAATGAAGTTTTACAAGGTTCACCAGCATTAACCTATGGAGATTTTAATAAATCTTATGTGTATTTTAAAAACTTACCTAAGATTGTAAAGAATATAAGTGAAATTGAAAAAAAAGTAGATGGCAATAATTAAAACAGAAATAAAACAGAAGACCATTGAAAAAGAGGTTAAACTTGAAGGGGTTGGACTTCATACAGGTGCAGATGTAACCTTAGTTTTTAAACCAGGTGTAGAAAATTCTGGCTATTTATTTGAGCGTGTAGATCTCGAAGGAAGTCCAAAGATTGAAGCTGACGCAAATTATGTAACAAATACTCAGCGAGGTACTTGTTTAGAAAAAAATGGTGTTACTATTCAAACTTGTGAGCATGTACTAGCTGCCTTAGTTGGTTTAGACATAGATAACGTTATTATTGAATTAAATGCTTCTGAACCACCAATTATGGATGGTTCTTCAAAGTTTTTTGTTGAAGCTATAGAAAAAGCAGGTATTGTTGAACAAGAGGCTTTTAGAGAGGAATACGAGGTAAAAGATGTAGTGTCTTATGCAGATGAATCTACGGGTAGCGAGATTATTCTTATGCCATCAAATACATATAAGATAACTACTATGGTAGACTTTGGGACTAAGGTGTTAGGTACTCAAAATGCTACTATGAATTCTGTGTCGGAGTTTAAAGATGAAATTTCAGATTCAAGAACATTCAGTTTTTTACATGAGCTCGAAATGTTATTGGAGC
Organism: Winogradskyella sp.; assembly: GCA_030149115.1. GTDB lineage: Bacteria > Bacteroidota > Bacteroidia > Flavobacteriales > Flavobacteriaceae > Winogradskyella. Next base: position 7,558 of record JASBSE010000031.1, read on the forward strand.
ATGGTTTAATTAAAGGGGGAGATTTAAATAATGCAATAGTTTATGTAGATAAAGAATTATCTCAAGAAACTATGGATAAGCTCCGTAAAGCCTTTAATAAAGAGAGTATAGCGGTAAAGCCAAATGGTATTTTAGATAACTTAACTTTACACCACCCTAATGAAGCTGCACGTCATAAACTACTAGACGTTGTAGGCGATTTGGCATTAATAGGTACACGTATTAGAGGTAAGGTTATTGCAAATAAACCAGGGCATTTTGTAAACACACAGTTTGCTAAAAAGATGTCTAAAATTATCAAAAACGAAAGACGTAATAATGTTCCTCAAATAGATTTGAATTCTGCACCATTGATGGATGTAAATCAAATTATGAACATGTTACCTCATAGGCAACCTTTTCTGTTATTGGATAAAGTTTATGAGCTTACAGAGAACCATGTAATTGGTATGAAAAATGTTACAATGAATGAAGAGTTTTTCAAAGGACATTTTCCAGGAGCGCCAGTTATGCCTGGAGTGCTCATAGTTGAAGCTATGGCACAAACAGGTGGTATATTAGTTTTAAGCACAGTTCCAGACCCTGAAAATTATTTAACGTTTTTCATGAAAATGGATAACGTAAAATTCAAACAAAAGGTAGTTCCTGGTGACACACTAATATTTAAGTGCGAACTTATAACACCGATTAGACGTGGTATATGTCACATGCAAGGTTATGCTTATGCCAATGGTAAACTTTGTGCAGAAGCCGAGTTAATGGCACAAATAACAAAAGTTAAGTAATGAACCGAGCGAATAATAATTTCAAATCGTTCATAATATGTTAATAGGCGAACATATTTTCACCTATTTATCAAAAATAAAATTCAGAAAATG
>JASBSE010000041.1 GCA_030149115.1 Winogradskyella sp.
GGGTTACGAAGATCAGCTTAATAATGGCGCTAAGATGTTAGTGTCTTTAGCTGGTGCTATGAGTACCGCAGAGCTAGGTAAGATTTTTGCTGAAATGATTCGTCAAGATAAAGTACACATCATATCTTGTACAGGTGCAAACCTTGAGGAAGATATCATGAATTTAGTGGCACATAGCCATTACAAGCGCGTGCCTAACTACCGTGATTTAACTCCGCAAGAAGAGTGGGATTTATTAGAAAAAGGTTTGAACCGAGTTACAGATACTTGTATCCCAGAAGAGGAAGCATTTAGACGTATTCAAGAACACATTGTAAAGATTTGGAAAGAGGCTGAAGCTAAAGGTGAGCGTTACTTGCCACATGAATACATGTACAAATTATTATTGTCTGGTGCATTAGAAGAGTATTACGAAATAGATTTGAAAGACTCTTGGATGTACGCAGCCGCAGAAAAGAACTTGCCTATTGTTTGCCCAGGTTGGGAAGACAGCACTATGGGTAATATTTTTGCAAGTTATGTGCTAAAGGGCGAGCTTAAAGCCAGTACAATGAAATCTGGTATTGAGTACATGACCTTTTTAGCAGATTGGTACACAGATAATTCAGGAAATGGAATTGGTTTCTTTCAAATAGGTGGAGGAATTGCAGGAGATTTCCCTATCTGTGTAGTACCAATGTTATACCAAGATATGGAACGTACGGACACACCATTTTGGAGTTATTTCTGCCAAATTAGTGACAGTACAACAAGTTATGGGTCGTATTCTGGTGCAGTACCAAACGAAAAGATTACTTGGGGAAAATTAGATATTAACACACCAAAATTTATCATAGAAAGTGATGCAACTATTGTTGCACCATTAATTTTTGCGTACCTTTTGGGTATGTAATCCAACCTAACAAGATGAACAGAAAAGACCAACACTTAAAACGCGTCATTGTAGACTTTAAAAAACTAACACCAGAAATACTAGCCTTATTGGTGGAGAAATATCCTGATGGTTATGATGAAGATCATATTATAACATTCAGAAACGCTAAAAACGAAATTATAGATGCCGTTGAGGTAACTACCGAGGATACTAAGTATTTGGTTAAAGTTAGTACAAAATTAGCGGTAACCATGGAGAATTACGATGAGGATGATTATGAGGATTATGACGATGATGATCCAGAAGCAGTGCAAGATCCTGAAATTGCTGAGGACGCAGAAGATGATGATTTTTAATGATTTCCGTAATTGGTGTTATATAATTTTGTAACTTTCTTTATACTAAAAAGTTATAAACTCTAAGTGCTTAAATTATGGAAACGTCATTTCACATGTCATTACCGTGTTTGAGTGTAAAGGAAACCCAAGACTTTTACATTAATAACATTGGAGCATCTGCAGGAAGAACCTCAGAAAACTGGGTAGATATAAATTTGTTTGG
>JASBSE010000054.1 GCA_030149115.1 Winogradskyella sp.
TCACAACCAAACCCTTTATATAAGATCTAATTATGAAGATTGCTTTTATAACACAAAGGTTACCTTTGAAATTGAGCCAATTTTTAACCCACAACCCGTAACAATAGATTATTGTGGAAATACCAACTTGGATACAAATACCACAACAATTTCAATTCCACCTTTGATTGACGAAATTCGTTTGAGTTTAAATACAAGCCTGAACTCCGCTACAACTGTAGAATTATACTTAACTCAAGAAGATGCAGAAAACCAAGAAAACGCTCTTGAAGAAGAGTATGAAATTAACGGAGATGGACATTTGTTTTATGTTAGAGTTACAGATATTTTTTCACCAAATCAGTGTTACAATTTTACAACAGCTCAAGTAAACATAACCAATTCTATAAATGCTGTAAACCCCAACCCTATCATTGTGTGTGATGAGGATCAAGATGGCTTTTCTAACGTCAATCTACTAAGTGTCATTCCGCAAATTACTGATGGAAGTGACAATCTTGTATTTTCTTTCTTTGAAAGCTATGACAATGCTACAGATAATCTAAACCCAATTTTAAATCCTGATAGCTACACTACAGACTCTAAAGAAATTTTTATTAGAGCCGAAATAGATGGAATGAGCTGCTTTACGGTATTCAGATTCGACATCCTCATCTACGCAGACCCACAGTTAGATACCGTTTCCAATTTTATAAATTGTGAAGTCGATTCTAACGTGCCTGCTGAGTTTATTTTTGAAGATAATGATGCCTCCATCATCGGCAATCAACAAGGTATGCAAGTCCTCTATTTTGAAACTGAAGACGATGCCATTGACAGAGAGAATGCCATTGATAAAACAGCACCTTATTTTAATTCCTCGAACCCTCAGACCATTTACGTTAGGCTTGAAAATGAAGCTGAAAACGGTTGCTACAGGGTAGCTCCTATGGTAATTGAAGTGAAAGAAACACCAGATTATAACATGCCCTCTGATGTTTTTGAATGCGATGTTAATAATACTGGGCTGGCAACAACTGACCTGAGCAATACTATCAACGAAATTGAACTTGGTAGCACCACTCCTCTCAATGTATCGTTTCACCTAACACCTCTAAATGCTGAGATTGGTACTAATGCCATTGCATTAAATTATACAGCAACGACGAATCCTCAGATTATATATGCCAGAATTGAAAATGCCAATTCTGGTTGTTATAATGTTGAAACCTTTAATCTTAATACACTGTCATTGCCAGAGGTAACTTATGGACAATCCTTGGTTGCTTGTGGTAATAATTATGATACTTCTGTGGAGTGGAATTTAACCGAAATTGAACTCAACATCTTAGATGGCAGACAATACAATATTGATTTCACTTATTTCAATTCTGAAGTAGATGCTCAGAATAATCTAAACGCTATTGGCAATCCTATGGCTTATACAAATACTAGTAGTCCAGAGACGGTGTATGCTAGGGTTCGTAATGCCACTACAGATTGTTTCTCAGTTGTTCCTTTTGAACTGATTATCAACTCGCCTCCTGAAATCAATCAGTTTGGTGTTTACGATATTTGTGATAATGATACCAATACTCTAGACTTGCACGATATTGATTTGATTTTGGTTGATAACACCTTCAATGTTTTAATCAGTTACTACCAAACTGTAGACGATGCTGAAAATGATAATAATGCCTTAAGTACAGACTACATCTACACAAATACTATTGAAAACTTGGTGGCTCGAGTTGAATATAGCACTACAGGTTGTTATGCGATTTATCCTTTTGAGTTACGTGTTAATCCGCTTCCTGTTGCCAATCAACCTGATAACATAGTAGAATGTGATGATGATTTTGACGGACAGTTACTTGTTGATTTATCACAACAAGACGCTTCTATTCTTTTAGGTCAAAATCCTGATGAGTTCTCGGTGAGTTATTTTACTTCTGAAGCTGATGTTATTGAAAACAGCAACAGCTTAGCCAATCCATATGTAGCTTCAAACAATGAGGTTGTTTTTGCAAGGGTTGAAAATAGTGTGACGGGTTGTTTCAGCACCACACAATTCTCGGTCATTATAAATGACAAACCTTTTGTAGCTATTGATGATCAGGTGCTTTGTCTTAATGATTTTCCTTTGGTTGTCTCTGCCGAAACCAATAATCCTTTGAACAGCTATGAATGGTCTACAAATGAAACTGCATCTTCTATTGAAATTACATCTATTGGGTCTTACTCTGTAACAGTTACCAATGAATTTGGGTGTCAAACCACATCTACGTTTTCGGTATCAGAATCTGACTCTGCCGAAATTGATGTTGTAGAGACCGTAAATTTTGCCGACCCTAACAATATTGTCGTTACGGTGACTGGTATTGGTAATTATCTCTATCAATTAAACGACCAGCCTTTTCAGACTTCGGGCACCTTCTACAATGTCCCTATTGGATACAATACCGTAACCATTATTGATCAGAATGGTTGTGCCCAGATTACCAGAGAGGTTTTGGTGATTGATACTCCTAAGCACATGTCTCCTAATGGTGATGGACAGTACGATACCTGGCACATTACTGGTGTGGAAACGCTTCCTGGTACAGTGATTTATATTTTTGATCGGTACGGCAAACTACTGAAAACGCTCTTACATACTTCTCCTGGTTGGGATGGGTCGTACAACGGCAACCCAATGCCTGCTGGTGACTATTGGTACACCGCCAAAGTGAAACAAGACAATAACTACTTCGAAATTAAAGGCCATTTTGCCTTGAGGCGTTAGTAATAACCTATACTTAACACTTTTTAATATTTTCTATACGTATCTTTGCACTCTCTAAAAATTGAGATGAGGCAAGTATTAAAATTTGTTGTATTTTTTATTTCACTATCTACCTACTCGCAGAATATTGTTGTAGATAGTCAAACCTATACTCCACAGCAACTTATAGAAGATATATTAATTGATAGTGATTGCATTACCAATATTAATGTAACCAATGTTGTTGGTGGCAATTTTGGTGGTAATGATCAAAGTTATGGCTATTTTGATGCCACAGGAACAAGCTTCCCTTTTGAAAGTGGTATAGTTTTAAGCACTGGCAGACTTATGAATGTACCTGGTCCAAATGATAACCTAAGTGATGATGATGCCGCAAATTGGGCTGGAGATATTGATTTAGAAACTGCATTAAATGAAAACCAAACTTTTAATGCTACAATACTAGAGTTCGATTTTACTGCTGTTGCATCACAAGTTAGTTTCCGTTATTTATTTGCTTCAGAAGAGTATCAAGAAAACAATGCTAATAGTTGTGAGTATTCAGACTTATTTGGTTTTCTAATTCGACCTACAACTAGCCAAAATCAATACGAGAATATTGCTTTAGTACCAGACACCACTATTCCTGTAAAAGTAACAACTGTGACTCCTGGTGTTCCTGGATCTTGTCCTCCTCAAAACGAAATTTACTTCGGATCATACAACGGAACTAATTCACCAATAAACTTTAATGGTCAAACAGCTGTTTTAACTGCCACAGCAAATGTTGTCCCTAATCAGTCATACCATGTAAAACTCGTTATTGCAGACGAGCAAAATTATCGTTATGACTCAGCTGTGTTTCTTGAGGCTGGAAGTTTTCAACTATCAACAGATTTAGGTCCAAACAGACTTATTGCTACTGGAAATGCATTGTGCGAAGGCGAAACTTTAGAGCTTAACGCCAATCATCCTGCTTTAAGTTCTTACAGTTGGTACAAAGATGGTATTTTACAAGAGACAACACCTAACTGCTTAAACTGTGGATATTATACAGTAACAGAACCTGGAACTTATAATGTTGAAGTTACTATTTTAGATGACTGTATTTCTTATGGAGAAATTATCGTTGAATACGCTCCTGTCCCACTCGGTCAAGACTCAATTTTAACGGAATGTGATGTAGATACTGACGGTTTAACAACCTACAATCTTTTTGATGCTGAGAATGATTTAACCAATAACAATACTGATTTAATCGTTTCAAATTTTTTCTTAACGGAGGATGATGCCTTGAATGATACGAATCCTATAACAGACCCTATAAGTTTTCAAAATACGGAAGCCTTTCAAAATGTATTTGCTCGTGTTGTAAATGCTGCCAATTGTTTTGATGTTGTTGCGCTAGAATTACAAACTACAAACAATACAATTTCAATTCCAGATTTGGGAGCTTGCGATGGTATGGATAGGGATGGTTTTGCCACATTTACCTTAAACAATATTGAAGCTTCCATTATCGCTCAAATTCCTACAGGATCTCAAGTAACGTATTATGAAACCCTTGAAAATGCTTTAAGTGAAAGCAATCCTTTACCAAATAATTATATCAACATAATTGCGGATACTCAAACCATTTTTGTAAAAATTAAAAACGATAATCAGTGTTTCAGCATTTTAACAGCAAATCTTAATGTACTTTACACTCCTGTCTTAGATGCAGACGAAACGTTAATCTATTGTACAAATACGTTTCCTGAAACCATTACACTTCATGGTGGCGTTTTAAATGATTTACCAAACAATTACTACTATGAGTGGTACTTTAATGGTGCTTTGACAGATGTTGACACCTCATTCAATGAAATCAATGAAGCCGGAAACTACACCGTAATTGTTAACGATCCTAACGGTTGTTCTTCAAGCCGAACACTAACAGTAAATGCATCTGAAACTGCTATTATTGAAAGCATTTCCATTGAAGGTATTTCGCCAAATAATACAATTACCGTTAATGTTACTGGACAAGGCTTTTACGATTATGCCATAGACGATATAAATGGCTTTTACCAAGAAAGCAATGTATTTACTAATATTCCTGAAGGTGAACATACAATTTACATAAATGACAGGAATGGTTGTGGCATCGTTGAAGAAACCATAACAATAGTTGGTATTCCAAAATTCTTTACACCAAATGGTGATGATGTTAATGACACTTGGCAAATTGTAGGCACCAATACAAATCTCAAC
>JASBSE010000060.1 GCA_030149115.1 Winogradskyella sp.
TTAAATAAATAACGTAATTTTGCCGTCTTAAATGAATTAAAAAATGCAACTTTCAGAACAAGAATTAGTAAGACGTCAAAAGTTAGAAAAACTTCGTGCTTTAGGGATTAATCCTTATCCAGCCGATTTATATCCTGTTACGCACACTTCCAAACAGATAAAATCTGATTACAAGGAAGGTAAACAGGTAGTTATAGCTGGTCGTCTTATGGCTATTAATGTTCAAGGAAAGGCTTCTTTTGCACAGTTACAAGATAGCGAAGGACGTATTCAAGTCTATTTTAACAGAGATGAAATTTGCCCAGGCGAAGACAAGTCGTTGTATAATGATGTTTTTAAAAAATTAATTGACTTAGGCGATTTTATTGGTATTGAGGGCGAATTGTTCACCACCAAAGTTGGTGAAAAAACAGTAATGGTAAAGCAGTTTAAACTGTTGAGCAAAGCCTTAAAACCATTACCTATTCCAAAACAAAAAGACGGAAAAACCTACGATGCTTTTACAGATCCTGAGCAACGTTACAGACAACGTTATGCAGATTTGGCTGTAAATCCGCACGTAAAAGATGTGTTTGTAAAGCGTACAAAATTGTTTAACGCTATGCGTCAGTTTTTTAATGATGCTGGTTATTTTGAGGTTGAAACACCAATCTTACAACCAATCCCTGGTGGTGCAGCTGCAAGACCGTTTGTAACGCATCACAACACTTTGGATATTCCGCTGTATATGAGAATCGCAAACGAGCTATACTTAAAGCGTTTAATCGTTGGTGGTTTTGAAGGTGTGTATGAGTTCTCTAAAAACTTCCGTAACGAAGGCATGGACCGAACTCATAATCCAGAGTTTACAGCAATGGAAATCTATGTAGCCTACAAGGATTACAACTGGATGATGGATTTCTGCGAAAAGTTACTAGAGCATTGTGCCATTGCAGTTAATGGAACTTCTGAAGCGACGTTTGGCGAACATAAGATTAACTTTAAAGCTCCTTACAAGCGTATTTCTATGCGTGATTCTATTTTAGAATTCACAGGTTTTGATATCTATGATAAAACCGAAGTTGAAATTAGAACTGCCGCTAAAGACATGGGTATTGAAGTTGATGACACTATGGGTAAAGGTAAGCTGATCGATGAGATTTTTGGAGAAAAGTGTGAAGGCAACTACATACAACCAACATTTATTACAGACTACCCAAAAGAGATGAGTCCGTTGTGTAAAGAGCATAGAGAAAATCCTGAGTTAACAGAACGTTTTGAACTTATGGTTTGCGGTAAGGAAATCGCCAATGCGTATTCTGAGCTTAATGACCCAATAGATCAGCGTGAGCGTTTTGAGCATCAATTAAAACTAGCTCAAAAAGGTGATGATGAAGCTACAGAGTTTATTGATTTTGATTTCTTACGTGCTTTAGAATACGGAATGCCACCAACTTCTGGAATGGGAATAGGAATGGATCGATTGATTATGTTCTTAACCAACAATCAGAGTATACAAGAGGTATTGTTCTTCCCACAGATGCGACCAGAGAAGAAAAAAGTGGATTTAAGCGATAACGAAAAAGTCATTTTTGAAATTCTTAAAAAAGCGCAACGTATGGACTTAAACGAACTCAAAGCACAATCTGGACTGAGCAACAAGGGTTGGGATAAAGGCATTAAAGGCTTAGGAAAACACGGCTTAACGAAAGTTGAAAAGACTGATGAAGGGCTGTTTGTTGAGATTGTTTAATCGCTAAAAGAGCCACAGAATATATATAAAAGGATTTATCGGAAGATAAATCCTTTTTATTTAAAATCAATACACATTTCATTTTACAACTTGCTGATTTCAGCTTTTTTACTATTTTCACAATCGCTATGAATCAGTCACTTATTAAAAAATGAAAAAACTTACCTTTTTAATCTTAACATTTTTCGTTGTTCTGTCTTGTAACAATGATGATGACACAGTAGCTGCATGCTTAGAAATAACTAATGTTACTGCAAACAATATTACCACTTCTTCTGCAACAATTAATTGGACAGACCCTAATGAAGGAAGTTCTTATGTTATAGAATATGGCGTGTCTGGTTTTGTTTTGGGCTCTGGCTCTACAGTTGATGTAACAACGACATCCACAACTTTATCTAGCTTAGAAGCGGAAACAACTTACGATGTTTATATTATGGCTATTTGCTCTACGAATAACACAAGTTTATATTCAGAAGTCTTAAGTTTTACAACAGAAACGCTACCTGTAGTACCAGAGTTTAGACCTAATCTTTCTGAATTGAATTTATTTTCAGGTAATCTTGGAGATTTAAACATATCATCAAAAGCGTTTAAATATGAACTTAACACACCATTATTTACGGACTATGCGCACAAACAACGCTTAATTGCCTTACCTGAAAACACAACGTTGCAATACGACGGTGATGGTTTACCTATTTTTCCAGACAACACTGTTATTGCCAAAACTTTTTACTACAATGTTGATGAGCGCGATTTATCGCTTGGAAGAATAATTATTGAAACCCGTGTACTCATAAAAATTAACGGATTATGGGAAACTGGTGATTACAAATGGAATGCAGCACAAAATGAAGCTACATTAGATTTAAATGGTAGTATAGTTCCTGTAACCTGGATAGATGTTGAAGGTGCAACCAACTCATCAAATTACAAAATACCATCCAATACAGACTGTTTTACATGTCATAACACTTTCGATGTTACAACGCCAATAGGCCCAAAGCTCAGAAACATGAATTTTGTAGTTAATGGTGTAAATCAACTCGATGATTTTATCAATAATCAACACTTAACCGGAGTATCAGGTAGCTCCGAAGTTTCTTCTACAATTAATTGGCAAGATGCCTCTGTACCTCTCGAAGATAGAGCCAGATCTTATTTAGATATCAACTGTGCGCATTGCCATATAGAAGGTGGTAATTGTGGCAACCAGTCTATCTTAAGATTGGCTTACGAGACTTCTTTGAACGATTCTAAAATAGCTGAAAGAAAGGTTAGTATTTCTCTTAGAATCTCAGAATATAATGAAGGATTTAGCATGCCTTACATTGGAACAACTATGATTCACTCAGAGGGAGTAGAGCTTATTAGGGATTACTTAGATACACTGGAGTAATAAAAAAACTTGCGTTAAAAAAATTATAAAATCGGTTTTAGAATTGAAAGATTCTTAACAGAATCCTTATTTTCATGCAAATTTTTTAAAACCGACTTAAAGTGAAGCGACTATCCATTAAGCTACTTTTTGTAGCTTCTGCTTTTTTAGCATTTTCTTGTTCTACAGCTAAAAAAGCCAGTAAATCTAAAAAGACTGATGCCACAGCAATGGCTAAACCTGCTGGAAAGAAACCTGGCAAAAATGACCCAAAACCTTACAGTAAAGTAATTACTAAAGACGCCAAAAGTGACACAGGTCTCTTTACAGTGCACTCTGTAGATGATAAATTCTACTACGAAATACCAGATTCTCTTTTTGACAGAGAAATGTTAATGGTAACTCGTATTGCTAAAACTGCAAGCGGACTTGGTTTTGGTGGCGGAAAGCAAAACGAACAAGTTTTACGCTGGGAAAAGAAAGGCAAAAAGGTAGTACTTCGTGTAGTATCTTACAATGTTACAGCTGCCGATTCTCTACCTGTTAACGAAGCGGTAAAAAACTCTAATTTTGAGCCTGTACTGTTTACATTTCCTATACAAGCCTATAGCAAGGATTCTACAAGTACTGTTATAGACGCTACACCGTTATTTGAGAAAGATGTAAAATCACTAGGCCTTCCTCAATTTAGAAGAAGACCATACAAAGTTACCAGATTAGAAAGTGATAAATCTTTTATTGAAACCATTAAAAGTTATCCTAGAAACATTGAAGCACGTCATGTAAAAACATATGCTGCTGGTTCACCTCCGTCTAACTGGAGTACAGGAAGTATTTCTATAGAAATTAACAACTCTATGATTTTACTACCAGACAACCCTATGAAACGTCGTTACTTTGACGAGCGCGTTGGCTGGTTTACAAGTGGTACTACTGATTATGGTTTAGAAGATCAAAAAAGTGAAACCTTAACTTACCTAGACCGATGGAGACTTGAGGTTAGAGATGAGGATATTGAAAAGTTTAAACGAGGAGAATTAGTAGTTCCTAAAAAACAAATCGTTTATTACATCGATAGAGCTACACCTGAAAAGTGGAGAAAATACATTAAACAAGGTATTGAAGATTGGCAGGTTGCTTTTGAAGCTGCTGGTTTTAAAGAAGCAATCATTGCTAAAGATCCACCATCTGTTGAAGAAGATCCTGAGTGGAGTCCAGAAGACGTACGTTATTCTGTAGTACGTTATTTGGCATCTCCGATTCCTAACGCAAACGGACCTCACGTAAGTGATCCTAGAACTGGTGAAATTTTAGAAAGTGACATTAACTGGTACCATAATGTAATGTCTTTATTACGTGGTTGGTTCTTTGTACAGACTGCTGCTATTAATCCAGATGCACAGAGTCCACAGTTTAAAGATGAAGTTATGGGACGTCTTATCCGTTTTGTTTCAGCTCACGAAGTTGGACATACTTTAGGATTACCACATAACATGGGAAGTAGTGTTGCTTATCCTGTTGAAAAACTTAGAGATGCTGAGTTTACTAAAAAATATGGTACAGCACCATCTATAATGGACTACGCACGTTTCAACTACGTAGCTCAGCCTGGTGACGAAGGTGTTGCTTTAATGCCTAATATTGGTGTTTATGATAAATATGCTATTGCTTGGGGTTACAAACCTATCTTAGATAAAACTGCTGAAGAAGAAAAAGAAATCCTTAACCAATGGATTACTGAACATGCAGGCGACCCAATGTATCGTTTTGGTCACCAACAAGTTGGTGATATCCACGATCCGAGTTCTCAAACTGAAGATCTAGGTGACAACGCAATGCTTGCCAGTGAGTATGGTATTAAAAACTTAAAGCGTATTGTTCCTAATTTAATTGAATGGACAACTGAAGCGGGTGAAGATTATGATGACTTAGATGAAATGTATGGCCACGTGGTATCTCAGTTTAACAGATATATGGGACACGTATCTAATAACATTGGTGGTGTTTACGAACACTACAAAACAGCAGATCAAGAAGGTGTAGTTTACACTCCGGTACCAAAAGCTCACCAAAAAGAAGCAATGCAATTTATCCAAGATAATTTATTTAGCACACCAGAGTGGTTGTTAGATAAAGATATCTTTGATCGTATTGAGTACTCTGGTTCTGTAGAGCGTATACGTGCTTTACAGGCAAGAACACTAAATAACATTTTAAGTTTAGGTAAAATGCAACGTTTAACTGAAGCACATACATATGACAGTAAAGCATACGCTTTAACTGACATGATGAGCGATTTACGCAAAGGTGTATGGAGTGAATTACGTACAGGAAAGAAAATAGATACTTACAGACGTAATCTTCAACGCGCACACATAGATCGTTTAGCATATTTAATGACTGCTGAAAACCAAAGCGGAAGATCACCTAGCCCTTACATGAAAGCTACAGCTGTTAATACCAGTCAATCTGATATTAGAGCAGTTGTAAGAGCAGAATTAAAGACTTTACGAAGTCAATTACGTTCTGCAAGAGGTGGAGATAGCATGAGTAGAATTCACATTGCTGACGCGATAGAGCGTATCAATAATATTTTAGATCCTAAATAATCTGAAATAAATAACATTCAAAAAAAGGCTTCAAGTTAATTGAAGCCTTTTTTATTATCTAAGTCTGACTTAAAATAGCTGTATTAGCATTCAAAAACACATTACCTATTATTCATTATCTCTTTCTATGTAATACGTTATTGGTTTATCGTTTATGTAGACATCTTTTAAGACAGCTTTCCCATTTTTAACAGCAACTAAAGCATAAGTCTCACTTTTATTGTTGCCTTGTCTGTTATATTTTCTGTAAATATCTTCAGCTGGTTTAGCCTTAGATTCCTCCATATAAAACCGATCAAAAGGTAATTCAAAATTAACAGTATTTGAATTCCCATAATTCCAACTAACTGTTGCTTTTACATAATCTCTGTCAGTAGACTTTTGCTCCTTGCTCACACTATGAACTCTAGCAAAGCCTAAACCATCTTTTTCAAGATAAACGAGAATTGTTTCTCCTTGTTCCCAGGTTGTATCATTGGTTTTAGCTGAATCCATTTCATAGTTTAAGGTGATGTACTTTCCTCTAAATGGATCATTTGGGTCAACGGGTTGTGTTTTAAACTTATAGGTAACACCTGCTTCTAAAACATTTTCTCTGTCAAAAATCATTTTTGCTGGTACAAATAATTGCACCAATACCATGACTAAGAATAATATAAATATGTGTATAGTTTTCATATGTTTAAATTTTCAGGTTTCTAACGATTTAATTCTTTCTTCTTTTTTAGCATAATATAATTGGTTAAGAAAAATCCAAATCCTACCGCTACGAAAAGAAGTCCTTTAACTTCAAAACCTATATCTATATCAAAAAAGCGACAGACTATAACTGAGGTTACTATCAACAAACCGTAATTAAGGACACTAAACCTAAATGTATCTGCACCTATTTTAATAGCTGAAAGCCCTAGAACTAAAAGGAGAATATTGGTTAAAACAGTAGCTACAATGGCATTTGCTATGCCAATAAAGAATATAATCGCAACAATTAAAAAGACATATTGAAACAGATTAAAGCTTTCTGCTTTTTCTTTCTTTTTGGTATACAGTAAAATCATAAATGCTAATACAAATAAAACAGTAGCAATTAGCATTTCTTGAGTATACATGGCTATTGAAGCCAATACTAAAATCTCATCCCAAACAATATTGAAAGATAAAATGATTAACAAAACAACAGCTCCTAACGATCCTACAACAGTAAAGCTATTGCGCCTTAACTGTTGATTTTTGTAAATAGGTAATTTACCTAGATTATAAAAAACACCAAACAGCATAGCATACATTAAAAAGCCAACAGGCCAATTACTACTTATAAAAGCACCCAGAACAACAGTAAAACTTATAGTATAAAGCCAATTAAAGATAGATGTTGAATTAGCAAGAGGTGATGTTTTGAGCAACTTTAAGTAAAATGGAAGTGTTGCTAAAATAAAGACTAAATACAACCAAGGAGTCTTATTCTCATATCCAAAATCGTATCCTAACTCGCAAGCATAATAACTTGCAAATACAACAATCAGAATTGACACTGCTTTAGAATTGAGCAGATAAATTAAGGGTAATGCCAGTACTATCCATGTAAACAAAAAGCTACCTAAATCACCAGGAATATTATAAATCTGACTCACCAGTGCAATAGATGCTCCAATCGCGAAAAAGAGAAACGTACCTGAAGATTCCTTCCATACCTGACTTTTCTCTTTATAAATAGAGTAACCTGATACTAGTTGTGCAATAACAAGTGGTATAAATGCAAAAACGGTTTTTATTAATCTTGATAAATTATCCCAATTATGCGCTAGAATTAGAATAATGCCCAACCCAACTAATGTAGCACCCAACACTCCAAATACTGTGAACAGCCTATTAGGCTGGCTATCTTCCTTGGATTTATAATATGCTGTAATATTTGTAGCAACTTCTTGAGAAATTATATTGTTCTCTAAAAGTTCTGATATATCGTTTAACAGTTTTGATTTCATACCCTTTAAATTTATCTATGAGGAAATAATAGCAGATTTAGAGCTATTAGAGTTAAAGCCATAATTACAAAAGCTCTCCTTTTTGTCTTTTCATTTTTCTTCTTATTGTAATATAATGAATAAACTATTGCCATTATTATACTAACCAGAACAAGAAAAGGAATTGTAATTACTATTATTAAGGAAGCTCCACCGCCAGCGACAGGAAGAATTTCTAATAATGGGATAGTTAAAAATCCTAATAGGATTAATATTATACTTTTTATATCATCTAATTTCATTTCTTTTCGAATTTAAAACCTCGCAGCTCTAAACCAACCTGCGAGATTTTGGGTTACTAACTAACCAATCATCAAAACAAAAAAATCATGTATATGATGATGCCCTCTGCAATGCCTGTAACAATAGACATACCTAAAATGTCTTTAATTTTGCTTCGAAGAAAAAACACTGTACTTAGTATAGCAATTATACCTGCTAAAAGAATTTCTAGAGCATCTATCCTAGAAAGCAAAAACGTTATTCCGGTAAAGGATACTGTTATCCCCAAGGTTATTAATCCAAATTTCACAATCTCTTGCTTAGTATAATTACCCTCTATAAAACCCTTTCTTAAATCCCTTAAAATGGAAAGGATAAATAGCAACGGAACAACTGATAGAAAAGGCGCAAAAATGACCTTTATACCTTTAACAACACTTAAGTTATTATAGAAGAAAAAAGCTATGGCTGTAAATGCTAACAGACCTGTAACTATTATAGTCTGATATGTAAAAAGTTGCTCCCTCTTACCTGAGTTGGTTTGATTTTTAGTAGTTTTAATGATATTCATAATATTAAAGTTTGATGATTTTACAATTAGTTTTAAGCGGATAAAAAGAACATATGAATTGCTAAAGCCATAAGCACTCCACTCAATATGCCATTAGCTTTTAAATTGTTATACAGTAAAAAATTAAACACATAAGAACTTATTGATGTAGAGTTTATAAGGTGTGCAAGTACTAATACATTTTCTAGTTTTTTATGAGTTAAAAATTCTAAAGTTTGTATTGACAGTAAAACAACCACAACAGACACTCCTAATAAAATAGTTGCTGGTTTTTGGTTTTTCGCTTTGTACTCGTCAGAGTTTACAGGCATAAAATGTTCAATAACAATAAACCTTATGAAAAATAATATTGGTATTGGAAACAAAATAGATCCTAGAATCTTTACAACATCTTTAAAGGTTTTTATCTCATCATATCCCAAAAAGACCAAATAAATAAAAACTACTACGGATATTCCTACAGTAATGAAGAAAGCTATATTTAAGCTCTTTTGTTTCATTTAGTATTTCGAAATATTTATACTGTTTACAGTGTTGTTAGCTAAGAATTCAATGTTTTGATTATAGGCATTTATTAAATAACCAGATATGGTTTGCGAATACACAGCTATTAAACCTAGAATGGTAAAAAAAAGACCTGCCCAAAAGTGTTCTCTCTTTGTAAGATTAGATTTAGATTTCATAATACTTTGTTTTAATGATTACAAGACAAATTTTGAATAAATCTAACTCATATCAAAACCGTTATTACCTAATTACTGACGATATAATTTCATATTAAAAGCTATTTTAGCTTATATTTATTGAATATATATTACATTTAATGACGATTATATGTTAGCTTTAAAATCAATTATCGATGCATTTAATGCAGAAGACCAACAAAGATTCACTGTCTATCTTCAACAAAAAAACAAGCGGAAAGACACAAAAAACATTGAATTATTTAGGTTAATGACAAAACCCGAATTAGATTCTAAATCTATTTGCTATCAACTTTACAAAGTCGACAATTGTAATGCGTATCATGCCTTGAGAAAGCGGTTATTTCAATCTTTAATCGATTTTACTGCTAATAAAAATTTGGAGGATGAAAATTCAATAGATATGCAAATTATAAAGTATATTCTTGCATCACGCACTTATCTACTTCAAAAAAACTATGAGATTGCCTACAAAATTTTGGACAAAGCAGAACGCTTGGCAGATGAACATTTACTCTTCCCTATTCTCAATGAAATCTATCACACCAAGATTCAGTATGCGCCTAATTACTCAAAAATAGATTTAGACAACCTCATCCTTAAGCAAAAGGAAAACCGAAAAAAGCACATTCTAGAGGATCAACTTAATATTGTTTATGCTCAACTTAAAGCTGTATTGAATTCCATGAGCTATCAAGGCAGAGCCATTAATTTTGAAAAAGAGCTAGAATCCATTCTCCAAGATTACAATATTGAACTTAACGAAACACTTTCCTTCAAATCCCTATATCAAATTTTAGCGATTGTAAACATCTCTGCTTTAGCAACAAACAGGTATTACGAAATTGAAAATTTTGTCTTAAGGAGTTATAAAATCCTGAAAGACAAAAAGGATACTGAGAAGCAATTATTTTATCAAATTCACACCGTTTATATCATTGCAAATACCTTATTCAGAAATAAAAAATTTGAAACTTCTTTAAACTACATTCAAGAAATGGAAGAGTTAATGAAGCTAAAAAAAGGAACCTTTCAAAAAGAGTTTATACTAAAGAAAACCTTAGTAGAAGCACTAAACTACAATTATCACAATAAACAGAATAAAGCCATAGAACTTGTTGAAAAGGTCATTAAGAAAAAACACAGCGATATAGAATCGCTTCTAGATTTACATCTTTCACTTCTAATGTTTCATTTTCAAAAAGAGGATTTTTTGAAGGCTAAATCTGTACTTGCTAAATTTTATCATACAGATCAGTATTATATAGAGAAAGCTGGTATTGACTGGGTGATTAAGAAAAATCTTGCTGAAATTTTACTTTATATTGAATTGAATGAAGATGACTTATTTTATTCTAGGTTAAAAAGTTTCAAACGTAAGTACACTTCCTACTTAAAACAAATTAACCAAACGAGGATATTAACTTTTCTAAACTACGCAGAACGCATACACCAAAACCCGGAATCTACTAAAAATCTTGATTTTTCAACAAAACTAAAAGACACATTTGAGTCAAACACCTTTTTAAGGGAAGACATTTTCGTCTTAAGCTTTTATGCTTGGCTAAAGAATAAAATAGACAGCAACAACCTCTACAACACAACATTAAACCTTATAAATTCGTAATCTACATAGATAACTTCCTGAAAATTGCTATTTTTAGAGTTCACAACCATATTTCAGTAAAAAAAATGAAAAAATTAATCTTAATCCTTCTCTCTTTTGTAGCATTTAATCTTAGTGCACAAGAAAAAATAGCAGTTAAAAAAGAGATAGCTAATAATCAGGAAAAGAAGTTAACTCAAGTCAACAATAATGCTAAAACGTTGGCAAAAACCGAAACTAAAAAACTCACCCAACAGTTAGACCTCTCAACAGAACAACAAGGAAGAGTTTTTGATATCTATTTGAATTACTTTGAAGAAGAAATTAAAAGTAAAGAAAAAACAAAGCAATTAATAAAATCTAAAAACGAAGGAAACAAAGGAGAGATTAAACAAAAGATTGCCAAACAAAAAAATAGCAACAAAGAAGTTTTAAACTCTAAACTTAAAGAAGTTTTAACGGCTGAGCAATTCAAAAATTACCAAAAAAAGAATACAACAAAACTTAAAATCGCAGAAAAAAAGCTGAGATCAAAGAATTAAATTTGTAATAGAAATAATAATTGCCACAGGTTTAAATAAAATTATTATTTTAGTAACCTATTAAACTAAACAATCCACAATGAAAAAGATAATTACATTAGGCTTATTTGTTTTTGCAATGTTTATCGGTAGCCAAACACTAACTGCACAAAACACTATTGTAGAAGTAAATGCAATGGCTTCTGAAAAAACTGAAACTTTAAGAAGAACTCTAAAGTTTGACAATACTCAAAGAGATCAAATTTACGAAGCCTATAAATTATACCTAAAGACTAAAGTTAGCTTGTCTAAAAACAAAAATACTTCGCAAGAAGAGATAGACAAAAACAAGGCTAGACTAGATAATTCTATGGAAGAAATTTTAAATGACGAACAATTTTCGAAATACAAAGTCTTATCTAGAGAAGAGAATAATTAAGAATAAGATATTAATAAAAAAAGGCTTCGCTGATGCGAAGCCTTTTTTGTTTGTTATAATTCTTTTGCAACTTCCTCAACAGCTGCAATTGTTTCGTTTAAATCCTGATACGTTAATGCATCTGTAATAAACCAGGTTTCAAAAGCACTCGGTGCTATATAAATTCCTTTATTTAGCATGCCATGAAAGAACTTCTTAAAAGTATCATTATTACCCTTAGCTGCACTTTCAAAATCTACAACAGGCTCATCAGAAAAGTGAACTGAAATCATAGAGCCTATTCTATTGATACTGTGCGTTACATTATTTTTATTTAAAGCCTCTGCTATACCATTATGAAGATATTTTGTTTTCTCCTCTAGCCTATTCATTAGACCTTTATCTGTATTAATTGCCTTAAGCATGGCTAATCCTGCAGCCATAGCTAATGGGTTACCACTTAAAGTTCCTGCCTGGTAAACAGGCCCTAAAGGTGCCAAATGATTCATTATTTCGTTTCTTGCAGCAAATGCTCCTACAGGCAAACCTCCACCAACTACTTTTCCGAAACAAACAATATCTGCATTAATTCCTTTTAGCTCTTGCACTCCTCCATTAGCTAGCCTAAAACCAGTCATAACCTCATCAAAAATTAATAGAATATTATTAGCATCACAAATTTCTCTCAGACCTTCCAAAAACCCTTCAACAGGAGGAATACAACCCATATTTCCTGCTACTGGCTCTATGATGATTGCTGCAATCTCATCGTTGTTCGCTTCAACTAATGATTTTACATTCTCAATATCATTGAACGTTGCCAAAAGTGTATCCTTTGCTGTACCCTTAGTTACACCAGGACTATTTGGTGTTCCAAATGTAACAGCTCCACTACCTGCTGCTATTAAGAAAGAATCACTATGACCATGATAACAGCCAGCAAATTTTATAATTTTATCTTTTTGGGTAAACCCACGTGCTAAACGAATAGCACTCATACAGGCTTCTGTACCAGAATTAACAAAACGAATTTTATCAATGTTAGGTACCATAGAAACAGCCAATTCTGCAATTTCCGTTTCTAAAGCTGTTGGCATTCCAAAAGAAGTTCCTTCTTTAGTTTTTTCTATTACAGCCTCCACAACTGGAGGAAACGCATGACCCAACAACATTGGTCCCCAAGAATTTATATAATCTATAAAGCGGTTTCCGTCTTCATCGTAGACATAAGCACCTTTTGCAGATTTAGCGAAAATTGGAGTACCACCAACAGCCTTAAATGCTCTTACTGGTGAATTAACTCCACCAGGTATTACTTGCTGTGCTTCTTTAAACAAAGCACTACTTCTTTGATATAACATATTTAATTTGGAATCTTTAATTCTTGACCTATAGCAAGCGCATTAGAACTTAGTCTATTCATACTCTTTATGGCATCTACAGTAGTATTGTAACGTTTAGACAAGGAATACAGTGTATCTCCTTTTGCAACAATGTGTATCGTTGTTCCATTATTAACTCTAACAATTTCAATAGTTTCTTCTTTTGAACCCAAAACCTCCTGATCATATTCATAAAGTTTATAACGTTCAATTAAGCTAATCAGTTTATCTGGATATTTTCTATCGGTAGCATAGCCCGCTTTTTTTAAACCTCTAGCCCAACCTTTATAATCATCCTTTTTTAACTTGAATAAATCAGCATATCGACCTCTACCTGTTAAAAACTTTGAATGGTCTTCATAAGAAGATTTTGCCTCTCTATATTTTCTAAAACACTCTTGAGAACGATCATCATCGTGATAGATTTTTGCTCCGGTCCAACCATGGCATTTAATACCAAAATGATTATTTGCCTTTACAGCTAGCCTACCCTTTCCAGATGCAGATTCAAGAATTCCCTGTGCTAAAGTAATACTTGCTGGTATTTTATACTTACGCATTTCTTCCTTTGCGATTTCTGCATAAGTTGCAATATATACAGCCGTAGAAGATGGTGGTTTAACTTCTGTCTCTATTTCTGGTGTTTCAACTTCATCAGTTTTTTCAGTTTTTACAACTTCTACTGTTTCAATCTTTTCTTTCTGTTGCTTCTTTTTTGTTACAATACCTTTTTTTGGTCCACATGAAAATATCACCATAGTAACAACTAAGATTATATATTTATGATTAATCCCTAATCTATTTGAGGCCATCCTTTTTGTTTCAGTTTTACATTCATTCCATCTATACCTTGTAACCCACCTGTATGTATTGCTAATATTTTTGCATCCTTCGGAAAAAATTGTTTCTCGATCAAATCAAAAATACCATACATCATTTTACCTGTATAAACAGGATCTAATGGAATATTATACCTTATATTAAAGTCATTAATAAACGTAATCAATTCTGGCTTTATTTTTCCATAACCACCAAAATGATAATCCGTTATTAAATCCCAGTTCTTCTTTTTTGCAAATTTACGAATATCCTCTCGGATAAAATCACCTTTCAAAGCGGGAAATCCCAATATTTTCTGATGTGACTGTGATGAATTTATTAATCCAGAAATCGTGCCACCTGTACCGACACTGCAACAAATAAAATCAAAATCTCTATCGCTATCATTTAAGATTTCTTCGCAACCTTTTATTGCTAATTGATTAGTACCACCTTCTGGCACCAAATAAAAATCACCAAACTCTAATTTAAGGTTTTCAATAAAATCGTTTTCTAATTTACTCCTATACTTTTCTCTAGTGACAAACTTAAATTGCATTCCGTTAGACTTTGCAAACTTTAATGTCGGGTTAGACTCTACCTTACTTATTAACTCGTCGCCTCTTATAATTCCAATCGTTTTAAAACCATACAATTTACCGGCATAAGCTGTAGCTGCAATATGATTAGAATAAGCTCCTCCAAAAGTTAACAAGACACCTTTTTTAAGTTCCTTTGCCTTTTTTATATTGTATTTAAGCTTTCTATACTTATTTCCTGAAATAAAGGTATGAATCAAATATTCAGGTTTTACAAAGAGCTGATTACCAATAAAAACGTTACACAAGTCTTTATTATTTATCAAATTTTTATTTTTTTCAACAAATCCCTTAATAATCTGTTAAATTAGTATTAATTTTTTTACATTTACCCGCAATCCCTGCACAATCTGCTATTTACAACATAATCTTACCAAATTCTTGGTAGAATTATACATTAACCTTTCTTCATGGTAACCAACCCAAATTTTGTAGTTAAACAACTATAGAAAAGAATATTGATTTACTAGAAATTGTAAAACTAGTAATTCTAAATTTCAACGCTTTTGCTTATGAAGAAATTTTTACTAGCTCTGATTATATTTTTTTTAGGCTTCACGACTTATATTATGGGGCAATGTGCTTCTTTTGGAACAGATCAATGTACAACACCTGCACCTACAGTGGTTGGTAATTCCATTTACTGTAATCCCCCACTAAATAATGCAGGAAGAAATAATTTTAGAGTGACTAACATGATTGCAAACGCAACATACAGAGTTTCAAACTGTGGCTCAGGTGTTGACACTCAAATGACTATTAGAACTGCAGCAGGTGCCTCTGTTGCATACAATGATGATAATGGCCCTGCTTGTACTGGCACAGCTGCTTCAATTGATTTTGTACCACCATCCACTGGAGACTACCGAATTCAGGTTAATGAATATAATTGTGCAACTACCCCTTCGTTCAATGAAACAGGGGATATTACTGTAACGTTAATTGCAGACCCACCACCACCATTAAGTAATGATGAGTGTATTGATGCCATCTCCTTAACTGTAAACGCGGATTTAAATTGTAGCACAACTACTTCAGGTACTACACTTGGAGCGACAGCATCATCACAAACAGATGATGTCACAGGAACACCCAACAATGATGTATGGTATAGTTTTGTTGCTACAGATACAGCTCATGTAGTTTCTTTACTAAACGTTGTTTTAGTTAATGGAAGTACAGATATGGGAATTGGTGTATATGATGGTTCTTCTGGTTGTGGCTCACTTACTTTTGTAGATGACAGTGACCCTAACACTCTAAACTTAACAGGATTAACCATAGGAAATCTTTATTATGTAAGAGTTTATGGTTGGTTTAGCGACTCTTCTGATGCTGCTAATTTTGATATTTGTGTTGGCACTGATCAGCCTTGTGTTTTACCAACACCAATAGCAACACCTGTTTGCCCTACTATTGATGTCACTCCAGACTCTGCTACTGTTGGTGCATGCGGTTCTGGATCAGGACCTGTTGATATAACCGCAACATACACAGACCTTGGAGACACCACTGATTATGATGTTGATTTAATTACATGGGATCCAACTACTTTTGGCTTGCTCTCAGCAGCAGCCTCTACCAATATAGCACTATCTGCAGATGACAGATGGTCAAATATAGCTTACACCATACCTTTTGATTTCTGTTTTTATGGTAATTCTGTTACACAATTTGTTGTTGGTGCTAATGGAGCAATATCTTTTGATTCCAGCTTAGCTAACTCAGGATCCGGCTATTCTTTTAATAATAACTTACCTAGTACTGCAGGAGCATTATTCGAAAATGCAATTTACGGTGTATATCATGATATAGATCCTAGTGTTGCAGGAACCATAAGTTATGGAACAACTTCTATAAATGGATGTAACGTCCTAGTTATACTTTGGGATAATGTAGCAATGTTTGATAATGGAAATTTTGGGGATAATACCAAAAGAAATACCTCAATGATTGTTATGTATGAAAATACCAACACTGTGGAAGTCTATATTGAAGAGAAGGTTATTGATGATGATTGGAACGATAACAATGCTATAGTAGGGTTACAAAATGTAGGAGCAACTGCCGCAGTTGTCCCACCATGTAGAAATGGTCTAGATACCGATTGGGCAACCACCAACGAAACATGGCGTTTTACACCTTCTGGTGGTAGCTCTATAGCTTCTCTACAATGGTTAGTTGACGGAACCTTAGACCCAACATACGATGGGCAGACAACCATAAGCGTTAACCCTGCATCTACAACTACATATACTGCACAAGTAACATACAATCTATGTAATGCTACTACATTGGTTATTACGGATGACGCTACTGTTTCAGCAAGTGGTGCAAAAATTTGGGACGGATCTCAACCAAATGATAATTGGATGGATCCCTTTAATTGGTCAGATGATACAATACCAACACCTGCAGATTGCGTCGTCATTCCAAACACCGGAAATGATCCTGTGATTTATACAGGTAGTGATGGTGACGGTCTTAACCTAACTATTGAAAACGGAGCTACTCTAACACAACAGTCTAACTCCACATTAACAATCGTAAACTTTGTAGATGTTGAAACTGGTGGTACGTACAACATGGAAGATAGTTCTAGCCTTATTCAAGTTGACGAAGTAGCAAATACTGTGGCTGGTACTTTTAACATGGACAGAAACACAAACATTAGAGCTAATGATTATGTGTATTGGTCCTCACCAGTTACTAGTTTTGAAATTCAAAATGTATCTCCAGGAACGCCTAATGGCTATAAATATGAGTGGCTTCCTACATTATTTCAAGGCTTTGGCCCTCCTGGCAATATGGTTTTTGGAGAATGGCAAGGCTATGATACTGGCACAATGAACATTGGCAAAGGTTATATTGTGAAGGGTCCAACAGGACATACTGCAACACCATCAAACTATACAGCTACATTTTCTGGAACTCCTAACAACGGTACTATAACACAGCCTATTGAAAGAGGGTTGTATACTGGTGTAGGATACTCTTTTAATCCTTATGGAAATGATCTTCTATGGATAACCAGTGACGATGATAATTGGAATCTTATCGGAAACCCTTATCCTTCTGCTATCGATGCTATAGATTTTTTAACCCACACTAGCAATGGTAATATTACAGGTAGTGTTTATTTATGGACACATGGTACTGACATTGGCACCGGAAACGCTGACCCATTCTATGATGATTATGTATATAACTATAACGTTGCCGATTATATCGCTTACAACTCCAGTGGTACATCTACACCAAGTGGATTTAACGGAAATATTGGTGCTGGACAAGGGTTCTTTGTACTAATGACTGATACAGCGACAACAAACGAAACAGTAACCTTCGACAACACTATGAGAAGTAGTACTTACGCTAATAATCAGTTTTACAGAACCAGCAACCCTTCAGACATGGATGGTTCGGCTGCGAATAGAATTTGGTTAGATTATGTAAATCCTTCTGGTCAGACCAGTACTACCTTGGTGGCTTATCTTAATAGTGCCACTAATGATGAAGACAGAATGTTTGATGCCCCTACAACGACAGGCAATGGATTAGATCTTTATTCTTTAATTAATGAAGAAACATATCTCATCCAAGGTCGTCAATTACCTTTTGATGTTAACGACCAAGTACCTATCGGACTTAACATCACAGAATCAGGAATTCAAACAATAGCCATTAACACATTGCAAGGATTATTCAGTGAAAATAATCAAGATATTTTTATTGAGGATTTAGTCAATAACACAATTCACAACATCAAAGATTCACCTTATTCGTTTATAAGTGAATCGGGAATTATTAATGATCGTTTTGTTTTAAGATTTACTAATACAACCCTTGAGCTAGAAGATTTTGACCTACTAAGTGGCGTATTTATTTTTGAAGACAACGAAAAAATAACCATAAGATCAGATTATGATACAATTGCTTCAATAGATGTTTACGATGTTTTAGGAAGAACGTTATACTTCAATAAATCTGTTAATGCTAGTAGATTTTCTATTGAATCTATTTCACCTAACAATGCCACACTATTGTTAAAAATTAAACTTACAGATGGAAAACAAAAAATAGCTAAGATTATTTTTTAAAATACTTTACAAAATTCCAAAAAGACCTCCTTTTTAAATAATCGAGGGCTTTTTCATTTGAATAAGCCTCACGTTCAAATGAAATATTTCGGTAAGCTAAATGCCAGTTCCTATATTGTAATAAGCGAAATAAAAATTCTAGGATATAGACTACAAAGAAGGGAATAATCAACAATTCCAATTGTTGCTTTAAGTGAATTTTTTCATGATTAATCAACACGCTGTTCTCTTTCAATTTTTTGTATTTAAAAAATATAAAAGGAAAAACCGTTAAACCTAAATAACCTTTAGGAACAAAGTATTTTGAAACTAGTATCACAATGCTTTCAAATCAAAAATCAATCCAAATTACACTATCTTTGTAAGAGATGAAAAAATATGTCCCAATAGAAGAAGGCGATTACTATTTAACTCCAGAAGGTTATCGTTGTTTTACAGAGCAATATCACCTAAAGCGTGGTTATTGTTGCGAAAGTGGTTGCAGACATTGCCCATACGGATTTAACAAAGAGAAATTAAAAAAGAAATAATGCAAGTAACAGAATTATCATTTAAGGATCAGATTTTAGAAGGTATTCCCAACACTTTACCTCAACCAAAACCATATGATCCAAATATAAATCACGCACCTAAGCGAAAAGCTATTCTATCGCCCGAAGAAGAAAAGTTAGCACTTAGAAATGCATTGCGTTATTTTGACAAAAAACACCACAGCACTTTACTTCCTGAATTCAAGGAAGAATTAGACAAATACGGTCGTATCTATATGTACCGCTTGCGTCCTGATTATAAAATGTATGCAAGACCAATTGACGAGTATCCTGCAAAATCAAAGCAAGCTGCAGCCATAATGTTAATGATTCAGAACAATCTCGATTATGCTGTAGCACAACACCCACATGAGCTTATCACTTATGGTGGAAATGGAGCTGTATTCTCTAACTGGGCACAGTACAGACTAACAATGAAATACTTGGCCGAAATGAACGACGAGCAAACACTTGTGATGTATTCTGGCCATCCTATGGGTTTATTTCCTTCGCACAAAGAAGCTCCAAGAGTTGTTGTCACCAACGGCATGATGATCCCTAATTACTCTAAACCAGATGATTGGGAAAAATTCAATGCCTTAGGCGTTACCCAATATGGACAAATGACTGCTGGAAGCTACATGTATATTGGGCCTCAAGGCATTGTCCACGGCACAACAATCACCGTTTTAAACGGCTTTAGAAAAATAAACAAATCACCTAAAGGACACATTTTTGTTACCTCTGGTTTGGGAGGCATGTCTGGTGCACAACCAAAAGCAGGAAACATTGCTGGTTGTATAACCATCTGTGCTGAAGTAAATCCTAAAATCACTCAAATACGATTAGACCAAGGTTGGATTGATGAAAAAATTTCTGATTTAGACGAATTAGTTGCTCGAATTCAAAAAGCACAGATAAATAAAGAAACTATTTCAATAGCGTACCTAGGAAATGTTGTTGAAGTCTGGGAAAAATTTGATGAGGCCAATATTTATATCGATCTAGGTAGCGATCAAACCTCACTACACAATCCTTGGGCTGGAGGTTATTATCCAGTTGGACAATCTTTTGAAGATTCTAACGAAATGATGGCAAACAATCCTGATTTATTCAAATCCAAAGTACAAGAAAGTTTACGTCGTCATGCAAAAGCAATTAATAAACACACGGAGAAAGGCACTTATTTCTTTGATTACGGAAATGCTTTCTTGTTAGAAGCTTCTCGTGCTGGAGCAGATGTGATGTCTAAAAATCCAACTATTGGCCGTGAATTCAAGTACCCAAGCTACGTCCAAGACATTATGGGTCCTATGTGTTTTGATTATGGTTTTGGGCCATTCCGTTGGGTTTGTGCTTCAGGTAAACCAGAAGATTTAGCAAAAACCGATGAGATAGCTTGTAAAATTTTAGAAGAGATTATGAAAAATTCACCTGAAGAAATTCAGCAGCAAATGTCTGATAATATTCAGTGGATTAAAGGTGCTCAAGAAAACAAATTAGTCGTTGGCTCACAAGCCAGAATATTATATGCTGATGCTGAAGGCCGAATGAAAATCGCTCAAGCTTTCAACGATGCTATTGCTAAAGGTGATATTGGTTACGTTGTTCTGGGTCGTGATCATCATGATGTTTCTGGGACTGACTCGCCTTACCGTGAAACCAGTAATATTTATGATGGTTCACGTTTCACATCAGATATGGCCATTCAGAACGTTATTGGAGATAGTTTTAGAGGAGCGACTTGGGTAAGCATCCACAATGGTGGTGGCGTTGGCTGGGGAGAAGTTATTAATGGTGGATTCGGCATGGTTCTTGATGGTACTAAAGAAGCATCAACACGTCTCAAACAAATGTTGTTTTGGGATGTCAATAATGGGGTCTCAAGAAGAAGTTGGGCAAGGAATGAAGGAGCAATTTTCGCCATAAAACGCGCTATGGAAACTGAACCAAATTTAAAAGTAACATTACCAAACACTGTTGATGATCATCTTTTAGAAAACATTTAAAAAAAAGTGATATGAAGAAACTACTCAAATTTACTCCGATTTTAGTTTTAGCCATGCTTCTATCGTCTTGTAGCTCTGTACGAGTGGCTGCAGATTATGACAGAGAGGCTAATTTTGACCAATACAAGACCTTTGCGTTTTTCAAACCAGGTATTGATAAAGCAGAAATAAGCGATATTGACAAAAGACGTATCCTTAGAGCTATTGAAGCAGAACTACTTGCAAAAGGTATGACTAAATCAGAAAATCCTGATATGTTAGTAAGCATCTTCACTAAATCAAACCAACGTGTAGACGTATATAATAATGCTTGGGGTGCTGGTGCCTGGGGCTGGGGAGGTTTCAACCGTTGGGGTTGGGGCTGGGGACCTGGTTTTGGCTGGGGAGGCAGTAATGTTTCTACCAGAACAGAAGGTATGCTCTTCATTGATTTTATTGACACAGGTAAAAAGGAATTAATCTGGCAAGGTTCTGGAACTGGATACTTGGTAACTAATAATGTTGAAAAGAAAGAAGCCAGAATCAAAGAGTTTGTTGCTAAAACTTTAGAACAATTTCCACCTTCTAAATAATAGAATTTAAGCAAATAATACAAAGCACTGATAACTCAGTGCTTTTTTTGTTTACCCTTTC